>DJFA01000046.1:58529-67332 GCA_002431975.1 Ruminococcus sp. UBA5884 | reverse complement strand
GGTTCTGTAGGCGAAATAGTCATATATGGTCAGGGGCTTGCTCTTGGCTATTGCGGTGATGAGAAACTTACTGCCTCAAAATTCATAACGCTTTCTGATGGTACAAAAATATATAAAACAGGTGATTACGGATACAGGCAGGATGACGGAAATATATGTTTTATTTCAAGATTTGATGACCAGCTTAAAATCCGTGGTTTCCGTATAAGTACAGATGAAATAGAAGCTGCACTTCGTGACTGTAACGATATTGTCAATGCAGCTGTGAAATCATACCGTGGCAGTAATGGAATGTTCCTTGCAGCATATATTGTTACAAAGGACGGTATAAGCCTTAAAGAATGCCAGAGCCGCATAACTGAAGAACTTGGAAAAATCCTTCCTTACTATATGATTCCGTCTGAATTTATACAGATGGATTCACTTCCTGTAAATCATAACGGAAAACTTGATAAGAGTATGCTTAAAGAACCTCAGATATGTGAGGAAAATTTCACTGCTCCTGAAACTGAAACCGAAAAGAAAATATATGATGCATTCAGGGCAGTTATCACAGACAGAAAATTTGGAATGGACAGCTCATTCATAAAGCTTGGCGGCGATTCGATAAGTGCCATGAAGCTTACTGCAATTCTCAGGAAAAACGGTTTCAATATAACAGTTGCCGACCTTTACAGAGAACAGACTCCTGCAAGACTTGCTGTATATGCTGATTCAGGCAAAACAGAAGTTTTAAAGGATATAGTTCCTGACACAAAAAACAGATATGAAAGATTTCCGCTTAATAATGTTCAGGTTGCATATCTCTCAGGAAGAAGCAAAGACCTTGTACTCGGCGGATACGGCACAGCATTTTTCTCTGAAACAAGCGGCGATTATGACTGCGTAAAATTTACAGAGGCACTCAATACAGTTATAAAAAGACATGATATGCTCCGTGCAGTTATTTATGACAACGGAACACAGCAGATACTTCGTCCTGATGAGGTTGAATACAAAATTTCTGAAACTGATATAAGCAAAATGGATAAAGCTCAGCAGAATGAATATCTTGAACAGAAATACAAAGAACTCAGAAATACAGTCTTTGAAATAGGTAAATGGCCTATGTTTACAATGAAGGCTTTCAGAACAGCTGAAAACAATGTTCATATCATGTATGCATTTGATGCTGTTATAATGGACGCTTCAAGCGTTATTATGCTTGCAGCCGAACTTGAAGCGGCATACAGCGGAAAAGTTGAAAATGAAGAACTGGAGCTTTCATTCAGAGATTATATACTTGAATCCGCAAAGAAAACAGATGAATTTGAAAAGGATAAAAAATACTGGCTTGAAAAGGTCAATGATTTTCCGTCAGCTCCTGCCATAAAGTTCAGGACTCCGCCTGAAAATCTTAAATCCCCTGAATTTGGAAGAAAACATATGAAATTCAGCAATGAAGTCTGGGAGAAAATAAGAAAATCAGCTGCCGGAATGAATATAACTCCTGCAATACTGCTTTGCGGACTGTATTCATATGCACTTTCGCTTTACAGCGGACAGTCAAAGCTTGCTGTTAATCTTACCGTATTCAGCAGAGAGCAGATACATCGTCAGGTTGATAAAATACTCGGAGATTTTACTAAAATAGTACTTCTTGACTATGATTTTGCAGACGGCAGTGACTTTAAGACAATTCTTTCTGAAAGTCATAAAAGACTCAATGATTACCTTGCTCATCTTTATTTTGACGGCATAGATTTCATGAGAGAGCTTTCAAGAGTTCAGAAAACAGTAAACGGCAGACCTCTTATGCCGATAGTATTCACAAGTGCACTTTTTGACAGCGGCAACGTAAAGCTTGCATATGATTTTGAAAAATCCGCCTCAAGGACTCCGCAGGTGTATCTTGATTGTCAGGCTATGCTCAGAAATGGTGAACTTCATATAGTATGGGATTATCCGTGCGGTCTTTATGATGAAAAGCTGCTTGACAGTATGTTCAGATGCTTTACAGGCTTTATTTCAGATGCATGGAAAATCAATGACAGCCGTTTCCCGAAAAATCCTGATATTGAAAATTTCTATGCAGAATATAACAATACACACTGGGAACACAGAAAGCTTACACTCCAGAATCTTGTAAAGGAAAGCCTTTACAATCCGTCATACAGCAGTAAAGTATGGATATATTCTGAAAATGGCACATTTACTTATGAACAGACTCGCAGGGAAGCTGAAAAATATGCAGCATATCTCCAGTCACAGGGAACAGGCTGCGGAGATTTTGTATGCGTTGAGGGAGAGAGAACTCCTGAAACTCTTTTCATGATACTTGGAACAGTTCTCTGCGGAGCAGCATATATACCTGTCCAGCCGTCATGGCCTGATGAAAGAAAGAACAATATTATAATCAACAGCGGCTGCAAATGCGTGCTGAAAAGCGGTACTGACATAAGCGGCGGAAACTTTGAATTTGCTGAAGCTGCTGAAAATGCACCGGCTTATGTAATCTACACTTCAGGAAGTACAGGAAAGCCAAAAGGAGTTCTTATAAATCAGTCTGCTGTAACAAATACAATACTTGATATAAATGACAGATACAAAATATGTGCTGCTGATGTTTTTGCAGCAGTGTCATCATTTTCATTTGACCTGTCAGTATATGATATATTCGGTTCGCTGAATAAGGGAGCAGGAATTTCACTTATCCGTGATATGAAAAATATTAATTCAGCAGTAAATCAGCTCAGCCGTGACAATGTTACCGTATGGAATACAGTTCCTGCACTTATGGAGCTGCTTACAGAAAATATTGTGAGAAAAAAGGAAGATATCAGTATTCCTTTAAGGCTTGTACTCCTCAGCGGAGACTGGATACCTGTTCAGCTGCCTGAAAATATAAGAAGCTGTTTTAAGACAGCAAAAACTGTAAGCCTTGGAGGAGCAACCGAAGCATCTGTATGGTCAATAGCATATGATATTGATGAAAATATGCATTATGATGTGCATATCCCTTACGGTTATCCGTTGAGAAATCAGCATATGTATGTTCTTGGTGAAAACCTTGAACCTCTGCCTGAAAACGTGGAGGGTGATATATATATCGGAGGTGACGGTACAGCGGACGGATATCAGAACGCAAAGGAACTTACTGATGCCGCATTCATTGACCATTACCGTTTCGGAAGAATATACCGTACAGGCGATTCAGGATATATTTCTGAAAAAGGCTGGATGGAGTTTTGCGGCAGAAAGGATTTTCAGGTAAAACTCAATGGTCTTAGAATAGAACTCGGCGATATAGACAGCAATATACTGAAAACTGACGGCATAAGCGATTCTGTTTCATCTGTAATCAGAAATGATTCAGGAAGTGAATATCTCTGTACATATGTAAAGCGTGAACAGGTTATAAGTGATGAAACGGAAATAACTGATATTCCTTATGATACTATGAAAAAGCATGAAAACAGGATAATATCAGCCTTTGACCTTGAGAGTTACAGAAAAATAAACAGTCTGCTTGAAGAATACTGTATATCCTGCATGGCTGAAACACTTCAGAAGCTTGGTATATCTGCATTCAGCGGCATGAGAATCACTCCTGAT
The DNA here is from genome assembly GCA_002431975.1 of Ruminococcus sp. UBA5884. GTDB lineage: Bacteria > Bacillota > Clostridia > Oscillospirales > Ruminococcaceae > UBA5884. Next base: position 63,738 of record DJFA01000046.1, on the reverse strand, counting down.
GAAATATGCAGAAAACTGAATATCAGCGAAAACAGATACAAGAATTTCAGGCAATGGTTCACTGCAATGAAAAATAAAAATATAATAAGCATGGACAGCGGAATATTTATGTTTTATCCTGAAAAAGCCGGACAGCCTGACAGCATATATGAAAGACTTACAGCAGACGGAATACCTGATTATATATCTGCTGCTGTCGGATATGTTATAAAAATCAGAGAGAATCTTCCTGATATACTTCTCGGAAAAGTTGACCCTATGGCTGAAATATTCTTTAAAGACGGAAATATGCAGAACGGAATAAACGTTTACCGCAACAGTATTATCGGCAAAGTGTACGGTTCGCTGGCGGCAGAGCTTACAAAACTGCTCGCAGAAAAAAATTCCGGAAAAACATTCAGAATACTTGAAGTCGGTGCAGGAGTCGGAGGAACTACTGACTATATCATTGAAAATATCAAATCCATGTCTGATATAAGCTATACCTTTACAGACCTTTCAGATGTTTTCCTTGATGAAGCAAGAAAAAGATATAAAGACTGTGATTTTGTTGACTACAGAATATTTGATATCAACAAGCACCCACGCATACAGGATATGCCGCTTCACAGCTTTGACCTGATAATCGGAGCAAATGTATTCCATGATGCACATAATATTGATTCAGTCATGGAGGAAATGCAGCTTCTCCTTGCTGATAATGGTATGCTTATGATAATTGAAGCTACTGTAAATACTGCCGCTCAGATGATTACCGCAGGATTTATAGAGGGTCTTACAGCCTATGAAGATGACAGACTGAAAACTGACCTCCCTGCATATTCAGAGCAGCAGTGGAAAAACAGCGTTGTAAAAGGCGGTTATACAAATCCGGTTATGTTCCCTCAGAATGATGAGTCAAGAAAAATACTTAATACAAGTCTTATTCTCACCCGTACAAGATTAAAGGGCAGTATTGTTGATGAAACCGATATCATAAACAGACTCAGAGAAAAAATTCCGGATTATATGATACCTAAATTTATAATTGAAATGCAGAAATTTCCTCTTACTGACAACGGAAAGCTTGATATGAAAAAGCTGCCTGTTATGAATATTGAACAGGCGGGAAGAAACACATATGAAAAGCCTGAAACTGAACTCCAGAAGAAACTCTGCGGACTCTGGGAAGAAAATCTCGGTATCGGAAAAATAGGAATTACTGATAATTATTTCACTCTCGGAGGAGATTCCCTCAAGGCAATCAGGCTTATGAGCCGTATTGAAGAAGAAGGATATACTATAAATATCAATTCTGTATTCCATTGCACTACTGTAAAAGATATGGCAGAGGAGATTGAAAAAACAGTCAAATAGCTTTTAAAGAACGCCAATTCGACAACAAAATTTTATAATTGAAAATATGGGATTTTCATTATATTTTGTAGGGGCGAACTGTGTTCGCCCGCCTGATTATGGTTAAACCATAAATTCGATATCTGTTTTGTACATATAAAATCATTGGTTTTTCGTCTGAAATTCCGGTAAACTGCAACGGGCGAACACAGTTCGCCCCTACATAAACAATTCATCGAATTGGCGTTGAATTAAAAAATATAATGAAAGGAAAGGTCTTTTAAATGGAAAAGAAACAGAATGCAGTTATGAAAGCCATTCTTGGTCAGAAGGGCAAAATGTTTCTGACTGTTGTATTCAATGTTGCAAGTACAATTGGCAGAATGGCAATCTATTATTTCATTTATCTGATAATCAGGGAAATAGTAAACAAGCATGGAATTGCTGCTGATATTGATACTGCACTGGTAAACAAGCTGTGTATAGAAATGCTTATATGCATTGCAGCTGCAATGGCTCTGACGGCGTTAAGCTCATATATAGCACATTCAGCGGCTTATTCTGTAGGTTATGACCTCAGAAAAGGCATAATTGACAAGCTCTCAAAAGTTGAACTCGGCTTTTTCTCAAAAAACAAAAGCGGTGAGATAAAAAAAGCTGTTTCAGAAGACTGTGGAAGCATTGAGGAATTTATTGCTGAACATCTTGGTGATGTTGTATCAGGAGTTGTTACTCCTGTATGCCTCCTTATAATGATGTTCAATATTGATGTAAAAATGTCATTTGCAGCAATAATTTCAATACCTTTTGCACTTATTGCAACACTTACAATATTCTTAAGCAAGAAATATATGACTGCACATAAGGAATACAGCGAAGCAATAGGCAGCATTACTGCAAATGCAGTTGAATACTTCAAGGCACTTCCTGTAGTAAGAATATTCAACAGCAGAGGCAGAAGTGAAACAGCTCTCAGAAAGGATATTGAAGATATCTATACAGCTACATATGAACAGGGCAAATACTCAATGTTCGGATACACATTTTTTACAACATTCATAACAGCCTCACTCCTCGGAATCCTTCCTATGAGTGTTTATGAATACTGCAATACCGGCGATTACTGGGGACTTATACCTAAGATAATGTTTTTCTATATCGTAGGAGCAAATCTTGCAGGGCCTCTTATGAATCTTGCAATTCTCTCTATTTCAACAGCAAAATACAATGCTGCAAGCGAAAGCATAAATGCAATACTTACAGCGGAAGAACCTGAAAAGATTTCAGCATCAGGCAGTCAGAACGGATACGGCATAACATTTGAAAATGTTGATTTCGGATATGATGAAAAGCTTATACTTGACAAATGCAGCCTTACAGTTCCTGACGGAAAAGTTACTGCAATAATAGGCCCTTCCGGAGCAGGAAAAACTACAGTCGCCCGTCTTATCGCAGGATTCTGGAGCAGCTATAAGGGTGATATAAAAATAGGCGGAAAGCCGATAAAATCCATGACATCAGAGGAGCTTTACAATCAGATTTCCTTTGTATTTCAGGAAAACCTTATTCTTTCAGATACAGTTGAGGCAAATATCCGTATGAACAATACATCTGCAACTATGGATGATATTATTGAAGCTGCTAAAAAAGCTCAGATACATGAACTTATAATGTCACTGCCGCAGCAGTACAATACCGTTATCGGTGATGGAGGTCACAACCTTTCAGGCGGTGAAAAACAGCGTATTGCAATAAGCCGTCTGTTTCTGAAGAATTCACCGATACTTGTTCTTGATGAAGCAACATCATATGCTGATGCCGAAAATGAAGCACTTATCCATAAAGCTCTTGCTGAACTCAGCAAAGGCAAAACAGTTGTTATGATTGCCCATAAGCTTTCAGCTGTAAAGAATGCAGATAATATCATAGTAATTTCAGAGGGCAAAGCTTCTGCCAGCGGTACAGATGAACAGCTCAGAAAATCATCTGAACTTTACTGCCGCCTCTGGAATGAATACCTTGAGGGAAGCAGCTGGATACTTGAAAGGAGTGTAAATCAGAAATGAAAGAAAAACTGAATGCAATACTTTCATCAGATGATAAAAAAAGTCTGAGAAAAATAATGACATGGGGATTTGTTTCAGCTCTTGTAAAAGCAATGCCGTATATGTTTATAATCCTTACTGCCTCGGAACTTATAAAACCGCTCCAGTCAGAAACGATAGACAAGAGCAAACTTATGTTATACTGTGTTCTTATGCTTGCAACATATATTATAATGTATATTTTCGGCATGAAATCATGGATAACCATATCATATGACGCTTCAAGTATAATCAGAAACGGAAGAAAAGCCACACTTTCATCATTCAACAGCTTTTCTGTCGGAAAGATAAGTGCAAAGGATACAAATGAATTTACAGGTTATATGGTAGAAGATTATAATAATATTCTTATTGTTATATCAGATATACTTGACCCGATACTTCATTCAATTGTAATGCCTGTACTTGGTTTCATCGGACTTTTATTTATTTCATGGCAGCTTACACTTGTTTCAGTGTCTACAGTAATAGTTTCATTTCTGCTTTACTTCCTGATTCATAAGAAAAGTATTAAGGACGGAGATGAACTCAATGAAATATCCGATAAAGTAAATGCGGGAGTTATTGAGTATGTAAAGAATATCAATCTCCTTAAAGGCTTCAATATGACAGGTGACGGCTTTAAACGCTTTGCTGAAAATCTCAGAATGCTGAAGAAAAAATCAATGCAGAAGGAAGCCTCATCAGGTATGGTTTTTGCGATATGTTCAGCAGTGCTTATCCTTGGCATTCCGCTTGCAGCAATATTCGGATTCATACTCTGGAAAAATGCATCTGTAAGCATTGCAGCATATTTCATATTCCTGATAACACTTCCTAAGATATATACTCCTCTTGCAACAGAATTTATGCTTATTGACCAGCTTGCATATCTCAGAGGTTCAATAAATCATCTTTATGAACTTATGACATCTGAAAAGCTTTCTGAAGGCAGCAAGGATATAAAACCCGGAAACTATAATGTTGAATTTGATAATGTAACATTCTCATATGGCAATGGAAATGTACTTGAAAATCTCAGCTTTAAGGCTGATATGAACCATATGACCGCACTTGTCGGACATTCAGGCTGCGGAAAATCAACAGTTCTCCAGCTTATATCACGATTCTATGAAAATCAGGGCGGAACTATCAGAATAGGCGGCACTGATATAAGACAGCTTCCTTACAGCAAACTCCTTGATTCAATAAGTATTGTTTTTCAGGAAAGCTATCTTTTCAACGATACAATACGCAATAATATGAAGCTTGCAAAATCTGATGCAAGCGATGAGGAAATAATCAATGCAGCTAAAAAGGCAGGCTGCCATGACTGGATAATGAGTCTTGAAAACGGATATGATACTGTTATCAGTGAAAGCGGCGGAAATATCTCAGGAGGCGAAAAACAGAGAATTGCTGTTGCAAGAGCTATCCTTAAAGATGCTCCGGTAATTCTCCTTGATGAAGCTACTGCAAGCCTTGATATCGAAAATGAAAGCCTTGTACAGCGTTCAATCAATGAGCTTGTAAAGGGCAAAACAGTAATTATTGTTGCACATCATCTCAATACAATCAGAAATGCTGACAGAATACTTGTAATTGACAATAAGCATATTGCCGAATCAGGCACACATGATGAATTGATGAGCATGAACGGAATTTACAGAGATATGTACAATAAACAGTATGCAGTTAAGGAATGGTAAATTTTAGGGGACGGATAAAAAATCCGTCCCCTTTAGTATTTTTAACGCCAATTCGATAACGAAATTTTATAATTGAAAACA
>DJFA01000046.1:46436-58432 GCA_002431975.1 Ruminococcus sp. UBA5884 | reverse complement strand
ATGGTCGCCCCTACAATAACATTCATCGAATTTGCGTTATTTTTATGCGGTGGTTTTGCTGAACTGTGAATTGTAAAGCTCTGAATAGAAACCATTCTGTGCGAGCAGTTCCTCATGGCTTCCATGTTCGACTATATCGCCGTCTTTCATTACAAGAATCATATCGGCATCACGGATTGTTGAGAGTCTGTGAGCGATAATAAAACTTGTTCTGCCTTTCATAAGGTTATCCATAGCTTTCTGAATCATTACTTCAGTTCTTGTATCAACGGAGCTTGTAGCCTCATCAAGTATAAGAATCTTAGGGTCTGCAAGTATTGCTCTTGCAATAGTAAGGAGCTGTTTCTGACCCTGTGAAACGTTGGTTGATTCCTCATTAAGCTCCATATTGTATCCGTTCGGGAGAGTTTTTATAAATCTGTGCACATGAGCAGATTTTGCAGCTTCAATTACCATTTCGTCTGTTGCCTCAATTTTTCCGTAGCGGATATTTTCCATTATCGAGCCGTTGAAAAGCCATGTATCCTGGAGAACCATTCCGAAAAGTTCTCTTAATTCGCTTCTGTTAAAATCCCTGATATCATGACCGTCAATTTTAATTGAGCCGCTGTTTACATCATAAAATCTCATAAGCAGCTTTATCATAGTTGTTTTTCCGGCACCGGTAGGGCCTACTATTGCGATTTTCTGACCCTGTTTTACATCTGCACTGAAATCCTTTATAATTATCTTATCAGGATTATAACCGAATCTTATATGACTGAACTGAACATTTCCCTGAATATTGTCAATTGGAACAGGATTTTCAACAGTAAGCTGTTCTTCTTCTTCGGCAAGGAACTCAAAGACTCTTTCAGCAGCAGCGGCAGTTGACTGGAGCATATTTGAAACCTGAGCTATCTGTGCGATAGGCTGGGTGAACTGTTTTGAATATGTGATGAATGAGAGAATATCTCCTACAGCAATTCTTCCGCTTATTGCAAAGCAGCCGCCGACAATTGCAATTTCCACATATCCGAGATTTCCGACAAAAGTCATTATTGGCATCATCATTCCTGAAAAGAACTGTGATTTCCATGCTGATTCATAGAGTTTTGCGTTATATTCATCAAATTTTTTAATGGCACGTTCTTCACCGCTGAAAGCTTTTACAACAGTATGACCGCTGAAAGTTTCCTCAATTTCACCGTTTACATGACCGAGGTATTCCTGTTGATTTTTGAAGTGTATCTGTGATTTTTTCATTACTCCGCCGATAATTGCAAGTGAAAGCGGAAGTATTAGAAGAGTTATAAGAGTCATTACCCAGTCTATTGAAAACATCATTACCGTTATTCCGACAACGGTTACAACAGATGTAATAAGCTGTGAGGCACTCTGGTTAAGGCTTGTTGAAAGAGTATCAATATCATTTGTTATGATTGAAAGAGTTTCGCCGTGAGTCTTTGTATCAAAGTAATTCATCGGCATTCTGTGAATTTTTTCAGAAACTTCTTTTCTGAGATTATATGTCAGTTTCTGTGCAACGCCTGTTATAATAAATCCCTGAACGTATGAAAGGATTGAACTCAATGCGTAAAGGCATATCAGGAATATAAGCATCTGAGCAATCTTGTCAAAGTTTATCTCACCTGTTCCTGAAAGCTTTGCCATAACTCCGGAAAAGAGTTCAGTAGTTGCCTTTCCGAGTTTTTTAGGGCCTATGATATTGAAAACAGTACTTCCTACAGCAAATACTAATACAAATACAAGCTGTACAGTATATTTTTTAAGATATCCGCCGAGCTGTTTCATAGTACCCTTGAAATTTTTAGCCTTTTCGCCCGGCATCATGCCTCCATGACCGCCTCTGCCTGCCGGAGGTCTTCTGTTTGTATTTTCACTCATTCTGCAAGTTCCTCCTTTGAAAGCTGTGAACCTGCAATCTGTCTGTATGTTTCGCAGGTTCTGAGAAGTTCCTTATGAGAACCTATGCCGGCAATTCTGCCCTCATCGAGTACTATTATCTGTTCAGCGTTTAAAACTGTGCTGATACGCTGGGCAACTATAATTATAGTGCTTTCCCTTGTTCTGTCGCTGAGAGCTTTTCTGAGGCTGGCATCAGTTTTATAGTCAAGAGCTGAAAAGCTGTCATCAAATATATAAACGGCAGGATTTCTTACAATAGCTCTTGCGATTGAAAGACGCTGTTTCTGACCGCCTGAAACGTTTGTTCCTCCCTGAGCGATATCATCATTGAATTTCTTTGTCTTTTCCATGATGAAATCCATTGACTGGGAAATTTCAGCGGCATTTTCAACCTCATTTTCAGAAGCAGATTCATTTCCGTATCTGATATTTGAAGCAATAGTTCCTGAGAAAAGGAAACCTTTCTGAGGCACATATCCTATCTGGTTTCTTAAATCATGTATGCGGACGCTGTTTACATTTACGCCGCCAAGGAGAATTTCTCCCTCTGTTGCATCATAGAATCTCGGGATAAGATTTACAAGAGTTGATTTTCCGCTTCCGGTGCTTCCTATTATGGCAGTAGTTTCACCTGGTTTTGCAGTAAATGATATATTTTCAATGACATTCTCATCAGCTCCCGGATATCTGAATGATACATTTTTAAATTCAACAAGACCTTTTTTGCCGTTGTCAAATTCAGCCGGTTTTTCAGGGTCTTTTATTGAGATATCAGTATTTAAAACCTCGCTGATACGCTTCATTGAAACCATTGCTCTCGGAAGGAAGATTGACATCATTGAAATCATAAGGAATGCCATTATTATCTGCATTGTATAGCTGATAAATGCGGTGATATCGCCAACCTGCATATTTCCGAGGTCAACCTGTTTTGAGCCTACCCAGATTATAAGAACACTCATTCCGTTCATGATGAACATCATAAGAGGCATCATTATTGTCATGATACGGCTTACAAAGAGGTTTACATCAGTAAGTTCCCTGTTTGCCTTGTCAAAACGTTTCTTTTCGTAGTCCTCACGGCTGAATGCCCTTATTACAGGCAGACCTGTGAGTATTTCCCTTGATACAAGGTTAAGCTTATCAACGAGCTGCTGAAGAATTTTGAATTTAGGCATTGAGCATGCAAGCAGTACAAGCACAAGAGATATAACGCTTATGACTCCGACTCCGATTACCCATGACATTGATGCTCCCTGAGCTATTACCTTCAGGAATGCACCGATTCCTATTATAGGAGCATAGAGAACCATTCTGAATATCATTACTATTACCATCTGGAGCTGCTGTATATCATTTGTACATCTTGTTATAAGTGAAGCAGTTGAAAATTTGTTGAATTCATTGCCTGAAAACTGTATAACCTTTTTGAATACTCCGCTTCTGAGGTCACGGCTTGCAGAGGCTGCTATTCTTGAAGCAAACAGAGTAACAGCTATTGAGCATAAAGCTATAATCAGTGACAGGAGCAGCATTTTAACACCTGTTTTTACTATATATGATATCTGTCTGCTGTCCATATCAATTCCGAGAGCTTCATATTCAGCAGTTGTATATGAAACTGCAATCTGTTCAATAATACTGTCATCATAGTCCTCAAACTGAGCCTTTATCTGATTTATATCAGAAGCGGCATTCTGTGAGCTTTCTGCTGAAAACTGCATTTCGTCCATCTGTGAAGCTATTATCATAGGTATTCCGAAAGCTTTGTCAAGCTTATCAAGAGTTTCGTTGTCTGCATCACTGCTGAGTCTGCAAACTTCGCCGTATTCATCGCTGTAATCAGCTTCTGAAACGTAATAATTATCCCCGACAAGTGATTTTTCGCTGTCATCCATGAAAAATTCAAGGATATCAAGCTGGGATTTCCTGATTATATCAGGAGTTATTCTTTCAACGCCGTTCTGCTGTATGCCGATATTTATTATATCAGATGTATAGTCAGGCAGAGCAAGTTCTCCGAAAGCCTGAACTATAAGCAGTACAACAATTGCCAGAGCTGAAAAAACTGATTTTTTAAGAATACACATCAAATCCTTCATATTTTCTGACATCTTCCTTTCTTCTGTTTATTTGCAAAGACCGGCTGTATATTTTTCTATTATATTTATTGTCACCTCCAGAAGCTTAATAAATTCCTCGGTTTTTTCGTTTCCAAGTTCTGAGGCAATAAGGGAAGAAACATTCTTGAAATAGTTTTCTGCCTGTTCAAGAAACAGTCTGCCCTTTTCAGAAATCCTGATATAGACGACTCTCCTGTCCTCAAGGCTGTGCAGGCGTTCAATCATTCCCTTTGCTTCAAGACCGTTGAGCATTTTTGAAACAGCCGGTCTTGGAATGCCGAGATAATTGCTTATCTGTGTAGCTTTTATGCCGTTTTTTTCAGCTTCGGGACAGTTTTCAGAATATATTTTCAGAGAGTTCAAAAACATAAATTCATGCTTTATCAGGAAATTTTTGAAATATGATGAATCAAGTTTAAGCTTCATTCTGAAAAGAGTGTCATTAAGACGTTCGGATTGTTTTGAATCCGCCATTATTAAACATCCTCCTTGAAATTGGTTAACAGAAAAAATAATTTCCTCGGGAAACAATTATAACAGGAAACAAAATCTTTGTCAATATGCATTATGCCAGTATTTAAATAAATATATCAGATTTTTATTGTCATATACTCTTATGGTCAAATAAAGTCTTGATTTATTAAGAAAAAAATGATATAATCATCTTATCAATGTATATTTGCTGCTCTAATTTGAATAAGGAGTTTTTGAAATTGATTAGAAGTATGACAGGCTATGGCAGAGAACAGGATACAGCAGACAAAAGAACTATACTCGTTGAAATCCGTTCAGTAAACCACAGGTATTATGAATTTTCTTCACGAATTCCCCGTGCATACGCTTATCTTGACGAAAAATTAAAGGCTTTTGTCAATAAAAGAGTATCAAGAGGAAAGGTTGAAGTTTCTGTTTCAATCGTCAATTCAGAAGGAAGCGATATATTTATAGAAGTCAACCGTCCGGTTGCCCTCGGATATATCAATGCACTCAGAAGTGCCAATGAGGAGCTTCAGCTCCGTGATGACCTCTCACTCTCACAGATATGCAAATTCTCTGATATTTTCAGCGTTCAGAAAACTGTTGACGATGAGGAGGAAGTCTGGAAGGCAGTTGAAACAGTAGCCGGCAGGGCTCTTGAAAAATTTATCGCAATGCGTGAAAAAGAAGGTCAGAAAATGAAGGAGGATATCCTCAGCAGACTCAGTACTCTTGAAAATATGGTCTGCTTTATCGAAAAAAATGCTCCTCTTATGACCGAAAATTACAGAAACAGACTCTATAACAGACTTATGGATATCCTTCAGGACAAGAATATCGATGAACAGCGTATACTCACAGAAGCTGCGATATATTCGGAAAAAGTAGCTGTTGATGAGGAAACTGTAAGGCTTCACAGCCATATATCACAGTTCAGGGAACTCCTCGAATCCGATAATCAGGTGGGAAGAAAACTCGATTTTCTCGTTCAGGAAATGAACAGGGAAGTCAATACTACCGGTTCAAAGGCTCAGGACCTCGATATCACAAGAACTGTTGTTGAAATGAAGTCTGAAATAGAAAAAATCCGTGAACAGATACAGAATATTGAGTAAAAGGCGGTATTTTGATTTTATGAAATTTATAAATATCGGATTCGGAAATATGATATCATCTTCAAGGCTTATAGTTGTTGTAAGCCCTGAATCAGCCCCGATAAAGCGTATAATACAGGACGCAAGGGAAAAAGGTCTTCTTATAGATGCAACTTACGGCAGACGTACAAGAGCCGTTATCATAATGGACAGCAGCCATGTGATACTCTCCGCTGTACAGCCTGAAACAGTTGCTTCAAGAATAGACAGCAGAGAGGCAGGTATTTAAGTGAATAAAAAAGGTATTTTAATAGTAGTTTCTGCTCCGTCAGGCTGCGGTAAAGGTACTGTTCTTTCAGAAATTCTTAAAGATGAAAGCTTTTACTATTCAGTTTCCGCTGCTACAAGACAGCCGAGAGAAGGCGAGATAAACGGTGTGCATTATAATTTCATGTCAAAGGAAGAATTTGAAAATCATATAAATAACGGCGATATGCTTGAATATGCACAGTACTGCGGAAATTATTACGGCACTCTAAAAAATCAGGTTGACGAAAAACTTAACGAGGGTAAAAATGTTATCCTTGAAATAGAAGTTCAGGGTGCAGGAAAAATCAGAAAAATACGTCCGGAAGCTGTGTTTATATTCATTCTCCCGCCTTCAGTAAAGGAACTCAGACGCAGACTCAACAAAAGAGGAACTGAATCAGAAGAGGTTATAAATGCACGAGTTGCCGAAGCTGCAAACGAAATCCGTCAGGCAGTCAATTATGATTACATAATCGTAAATGATGAACTTGCTGACGCTGTTGAGGATTTCAGAAGCGTTATAAAGGCTGAAAAGCTTAAAACAGTATGTTCTGAAAATATTATAGATGAGGTGCTTGAAAATGCTTAGACCTGCAATTACACAGATAATTACAAAAAATGAAAGCTGTTATTCACTTGTTATCGGCGTTGCCAAAAGAGCAAGACAAATCGCTGATGAAATATATGCAAGCGGAAGAATCCTTGAGGAAAAACCTGTAAAAACAGCTGTCAACGAATTTGCAAGCGGCAAATATAAAATCGTTGAATGTCATGAGGAGGATGAATAATCCTTTAAAATCAGTTTTATAACTTTCCGGAGGTGCATAATTTGTATTGCTATGTTCAGGTTGCGGTAAGCAATATTCCGTATTCGGTGGATATACCGTTTACCTACTATGTTCCTGCGGAAATGAGTTCTGATGCCGAAAGGGGAAGACGTGTCATAGTACCATTCGGAAATGGCAACAAAAAACATCAGGGAATAATACTCAGTGTATGTTCATCATGTGCTGATAATACCGCTGTAAAGCCGGTTCTCAGCATAACAGACAGCGAACCGGTTCTGAGTGATGAAATGCTGTCGCTCGCCGGCTGGCTTAAAGAACATACATTCTGCACATATTTTGATGCAGTGAGAACTTTCCTCCCAAAAGGCATGAGTATAAAACTCAGGGAAACATATCAGCTTGCCTCGGAAATGCCCGATACAGAGCTTACAAAGGAAGAAGAAAATATCATTTCATTCCTTAAAAATGCCTCAAACCGCCGTGAATTTGATGAGATAATCGAAACCTCCGGAGATGCAGGAAAGAAAAAAGTTATAGCTTCACTTATAGACAAGGGAGTAATAATTTCTGCTGATGAGGCAAAACAGTTTGTAAATGATTCATATATAAAAATGATAAGGCTTTCTGATGATTATATATTCAGAAGAAAACAGTTCAGACTCTCACCAAAACAGAAGCTTGTCGCTTCGCTGCTTGAGGAAAATGGTTCTGCATCAATTAAGGAATTATGCTATATATGCAATATTACCGCCGCTGTTGTGAGAAACCTTATAAAAGCCGGTGCTGCTGAAGAATATCAGTATGAAACATTCAGATTTCAGAATGAAGCTGAAACAGAAAATCTTGATGATATCATAATGACTGAAAAACAGACGGCTGTATATAATGAAATAGCTGAATCCTTTAAACTCAAAAAACCTGAATGTTTTCTGCTTCATGGAGTAACAGGAAGCGGAAAAACTATAATATTTGAAAAGCTTATCAGGAAAACTGTTGAAAACGGCAGACAGGCTCTTATGCTTATTCCCGAAATATCACTTACTCCTCAGATTCTTGAATCATTCAGGAGATTTTTCGGAAACCGTGTCGCAGTTATCCACAGCGGACTCTCTCTTACCCAGAGAATGGACGAATATAAAAAAATCAAAAATCATATGGCGGATATAGTTATCGGTACAAGAAGTGCTGTTTTTGCTCCGCTTGACAATATAGGCATTATAATTATGGACGAGGAAGGCGAACGTTCATATAAATCCGATGCCGCACCGAGATATCATGCTGCTGATGTAGCAAAAGTACGATGCAAGACTCATAATTCAATACTGCTCCTTGCCTCAGCAACTCCTTCGGTGGAAAGCTATTACTATGCACAGAAGGGATTCTACAGACTGCTTGAACTTGATGAGAGATACAATAAAAACAAGCTCCCTGAAGTAGTCATTGCTGATATGTCAAAGGAACTTGAAAACGGAAATATTTCCGGATTCAGCAATATTCTTGCTGATGAAATATATAAAAATCTTGAAAATCATGAACAGACTATACTTCTGCTCAACAGACGTGGATACAATACAGTGGCAGTCTGTGCAGACTGCCGCAAAACTGTTGAATGTCCGAATTGCAGCGTTCCTCTTGTGTACCATAAGGCAAATAATTCAATGATGTGCCATTACTGCGGATACAGTTCCACTGATGTGAAAAAATGTCCGTCATGCGGCAGCAGCAGAATTATAAAAACCGGAAGCGGTACTCAGAAACTTCAGGAGGAAACTGAAAAACTCTTTCCTGATGCCAGAATACTCAGAATGGACGCTGATACAAATGTTTCAAGATATGCTTATGAAAATAATTTCAATGATTTCAAAAATCATAAATATGATATAATGATAGGTACGCAGCTTGTCGGAAAAGGTCTTGATTTCCCTGATGTAACGCTTGTCGGAGTGCTTTGTGCCGACAAATCACTCAATACGGAGGATTTCAGAGGCTGTGAACAGACATTCTCGCTGATAACTCAGGTTATCGGCAGGGGAGGCAGAGGCGATATTGCCGGACGTGCTGTCATTCAGACAAATGCTCCTGACAATTATGTTATAGAATTTGCCGCATTACAGGACTATAAGGGCTTTTACAATGAGGAAATACAGATAAGAAAAGCTCTGATATTTCCGCCTGTATGTGATATGTGTGTTCTGGGCTTTTCCTCAGCATTTGAAGAAAAAGCTGCTGCCGCCGCAAATGCTATGATTCAGATAATGTCCGAAAAGGTAAGGCTTGAAAATATAAAATTTCCCTTGCGTACCTTAGGGCCTGTAAAATGCACATATGGCAGAATAAACGGAAAATACCGGTACAGAATAATCCTTAAATGCAGAAACAGTGCTGATTTCCGCAGATTTATAAGCGAATGCCTTGTAAAAGCCGGAAAGAACCGCCAGTTCTCAAATGTAAGCGTATTCGCTGATATAAACGGTGATACCGGCATATAATATTTTTTATGGAGGAAATTTTTAAATGGCTTTGAGAAAAATCGTTACAAAGGAAGACCCTATTCTCAGAAAGGTTTGCAGACCTGTTGAGAAATTTGATGATAAACTCGCACAGCTGCTTGACGATATGGCTCAGACTCTCTATAAAGTTCAGGGGTATGGTCTTGCTGCTCCTCAGGTGGGGATTTTACGCAGAATTGCTGTCATAGATGTAGGCGAAGGTCTGCTTGAAGTCATAAATCCTGTCATCACAAAAACAAGAGGAAAACAGCGTGATGTTGAAGGCTGTCTTTCATGTCCGAATGAATACGGCTATGTCACACGTCCGATGTACTGTCATCTTAAAGCTCAGGACAGATATGGAAACTTTTATGAAAAAGACCTTAAAGGTATGTTCTGCCGCTGTGCCTGCCATGAAACTGACCACCTTGATGGAAAACTTTTCCTTGATTTGGTCGAAGAATTTCTTGAACCGGAGGACTAATAATCTTGAATATAGTTTTTATGGGAACTCCTGATTTTGCAGTTCCATGCCTTAAAGCTCTCGCAGACAGCGGAGAAAATATTCCGGCTGTATTCACTCAGCCTGACAAGCCAAAGGGCAGAGGCTATAAGATGATACCTACACCTGTAAAGAAAACTGCTCTTGAATACGGTATACCGGTTTATCAGCCTGTTTCACTCAGAAAAGGCGATGATGCCGCTGAATCACTGGATATCCTTAAAAAAATAAATCCCGACCTTATAATAGTAGTTGCATATGGTCAGATACTGCCTGAAAGCATACTTGAAATTCCACGCTTCGGCTGTATAAATATTCATGCTTCACTGCTTCCGGCATACAGAGGTGCTGCTCCTATACAATGGTGTATACTCAATGGAGAAACAAAAACAGGCGTTACCTCAATGTATATGGAAAAAGGTCTTGATACAGGCGATATGCTTATAAAGGCTGAAACTGATATCGGGGAAAATGAAACTGCTTCTGAACTCCATGACAGACTCTCCGTTCTCGGAGCAGAAATTCTGCTTGAAACTGTTGATGCAGTGAAAAAAGGAACTCTCAGTCCTGTAAGACAGAATGATGAGCTTTCATGCTATTCTCCTATGATAACAAAGGATATGTGCCACATAGATTTCAGCGATACTGCACGCAATATCCATAACAAGATTAGAGGTATAACCGGTTTTTCAATGCTCGGAGGAAAACGTCTTAAAATATTCCGTTCTGAAATAGCAAAGGATAAAAAAAGCGATATGCCATGCGGTACAGTTATTGACAGTGAAAAATTTACTGTTGTATGCGGTGACGGTCTTTGCATAAATCTGCTTGAGGTTCAGGCTGAAGGCGGAAAACGTCTTAAAACTTCTGACTATTTAAGAGGCAACAAGCTTTCAGATGGTATTCGTTTTGATGAAAATAAATAATAAAAGGATTATATGATAAATGGCTAATGCACGATTGCTGGCAGTTCAGCTTCTTGACAGGACATTTTGTGAAAATGGTTTTTCAAATATAGTTCTTGATACTGCACTTGACAGTTCAGGACTTTCAGTTCAGGATAAAAAATTCTGTACTGTGCTTTATTACGGCGTTATTGAGAGAAAAATAACTCTTGACTATATAATATCGCAGTACTGCCGTCAGGCGAAAAAGCTTGATATTACAGTATCGGATATTTTAAGGCTTGGCATATATCAGCTTTTATATATGAATTCAGTTCCTGAAAGTGCCGCTGTCAATGAATCAGTAAAGCTTGCCGTTAAAATGCGGTGCTTTAAATTCAAAGGTCTTGTAAATGCAGTCCTCAGAAATTTTATAAGAGATGATAAAAAATTCAAGCTGCCATCTGACAGATATCAGAAATTATCCGTTGAATATTCAGCTCCTGTATGGCTTGTAAAAAAGCTTATAAGCGAATATGGCAGGGATTATGCGGTTTCAGTGCTTGAAAGTTCAGTAAAGAAGCCTCCTGTTGCTGTAAGACTCAATAATCTTAAAGCAGATGAACAGTATTTCAGGGAAAATATCGGGGATATTGAAATAACAGCTGTTGAAGGCATTGAAAACTGTTACAGGATAAACGGCGGAGATATCATTTCACAGCCTGCATTTGAAAAGGGACTGTTTCATGTTCAGGATACAGCATCACAGCTTTGCTGTATGGCTCTTGCTCCCCGAAAAAATGATATTGTTGTTGATTTATGTTCAGCTCCCGGAGGAAAAGCTTTTACAATAGCTGAAATTATGGGCGGTACAGGTACTGTCTATGCATTCGATTTGCATGAAAACAGGGTAAAGCTTATCAGAAAAGGTGCTGAAAGACTCGGCATTTTAAATATAAAAGCGGCTCAGGGCGATGCTCTGGTATTCAATAAAGATATTCCGCAGGCTGACAAGGTATTATGTGATGTTCCATGCTCCGGACTCGGTGTTATCCGCAGAAAACCGGAGATAAAATATAAAAATCCTCAGGATTTTGAAAATCTTCCTGATATACAGTACAGAATACTTGAAAATGCTTCACGTTATGTTAAAAAAGGCGGAGAACTCGTATATTCAACCTGTACTCTCAGCAAGGCTGAAAATGATGATGTAATTGAAAAATTCCTTGAAAATCATTCTGAATTTGAAAAAGCAGAACTGCCTGTATTCTTTTCAGAAAAATTCAGCGGATTCAAGGCAGTGCTTTCTCCGGCGTTTTATGATTGTGACGGATTTTTCATATCAAAGATAAAAAGGGTAAGATAATTATGAAAAAAACTGATATTCTTTCTCTGGAACTCAGTGAACTTGAACAGGAAATG
>DJFA01000046.1:28315-46324 GCA_002431975.1 Ruminococcus sp. UBA5884 | reverse complement strand
GAAATGAGTAATCTTTCTAAGGAATTACATACAAAACTGAATGAGAATTTTTATATAAATTATCCAATCATTGCTAAAAAGCTTGAATCTTCATCAGATAATACTGTAAAATATCTTTATGAGCTTTCTGACGGAAATTATGTTGAAACAGTACTTATGGAGTACAATTACGGAAACAGTATCTGTGTATCAACTCAGGCAGGCTGTAAAATGGGCTGTAAATTCTGTGCCTCGGCAATTGCAGGATTTGTAAGAAATCTTGAACCATCGGAAATACTTGCCCAGATTTATCAGTCAGAACGTGACAGCGGCAGAAAAATTTCAGGAGTCGTACTTATGGGCATAGGTGAACCTCTTGATAATTATGACAATGTTCTGAAATTTTTGAATATTCTTTCTGATAAAAACGGAAATAATATGAGTCTGCGTCATGTAACGCTTTCAACCTGCGGAATAGTTCCTGTAATAAATGAACTTGCTGAACGCAGGCTCGGCATTACTCTTGCAGTTTCGCTCCACAGTGCTGACAATCAGAAAAGAAGTGAAATAATGCCGGTAAACAGAGCTTATCCTCTTGAGGAGCTTATTAAAGCCTGTAGGAATTATGTCAGCAAAACCGGCAGACGCATTACATTTGAATATGCTGTCATAAAAGATGTAAATTCCTCTGAAAAGGACGCTTTGAAGCTTGCAGAACTGCTGCGTGGAATAAACTGTCATGTGAATATAATTCCTGTCAACAGCGTAAAGGAACGCAGTTTCAGAGCTACCGCTGATACTGTGAGGAATTTTCAGAAATATCTCGCAAAATATGGTGTCAATTCAACTGTACGCCGTACTCTCGGTTCTGATATCAACGCTTCATGCGGTCAGCTGAGAAGAAATGCTCTTGAATATAAAAATGTCAGATGATGACTTTTTATAAAGCAGATTCGACAGCTTTTGTAGGTGCGACCAATGGTTGCCAGCCTGAAATTCCGATGAACTGTAAAGGACGGATAAAGTTTGCTCCTACAGAATAAAAAAAATCTGAATTTTGTTGTCGGATTTACATTAAGTTAACGCTAATTCGATGGTTGTTATTTGTAGGGGCGAACTGTGTTCGCCCGTTGGATTTACCATAATTTCAGGCGGGCGAACACAGTTCGCCCCTACAAAATAAAAGAAAAATCTAAATTTTGTTGTCGGATTTGCATAAGTTTAAAAAAATTTGCTTGGAGGTGGAGAATATTTGAAGTTTATAAGTGCAACTGATATAGGACTGGTACGGTCTGAAAATCAGGATAATGTTTATGTAGATGAACTGGAAGGCGGTATTTTTGCAGTTCTTTGTGACGGCATGGGCGGCGAGAATTCAGGAAGTGAGGCAAGCAGTCTTGCGGTAAATGCAGTTTCTGAAATGTTTTCAAGTCTTTACAGAAAGAATTTTTCTGCTGAAGCTGTTGAAAAAACTCTTACCATGTCAGTTTCTGCCGCTAATTCAGATATATATTCAGAAGCTTGCAGTGATGATGAAAAATTCGGTATGGGTACTACCTGCGTATGTGCATTTGTCAGTCCGGAAAATATCCATATAATCAATGTCGGCGACAGCAGAGCCTATATTTCTGATGAAAAAGGCTTCAGACAGATTACAAATGACCATACAGTTGTGAATATGCTTCTTTCACAGGGCAGAATTACCAAAGATGAAGTCGAAAACCATCCGCAGAGAAATATGCTTATAAAAGCTGTAGGCGTAGAGCCGGAAATTGAACCCGATTACTTTAAAATCAGAACTCCGGAAAAATTTACGCTTATGCTTTGTTCAGACGGACTGTGCGGCTACTGTTCCGATAAGGAAATAGAAGATGTTCTGAAAAACAGTTCCTTTGAACAATCAGCTCAGGAGCTTATAAAGCTTGCAATCGGCAAGGGCGGCAGAGATAATATCACCGTTGCAGTCATTGCTGAATAATCTACAGGAGATGATAAAATGGATAAGAATATCGGCAGGATACTTGACGGCCGCTATGAAATAACCGAACTTATCGGTGAAGGCGGCATGGCTGATGTGTATAAAGCCAATGACAATGTTGAAAATAAAATTGTTGCTGTCAAGATACTTAAAAAAGAATTTGCCGAAAATGAGGAGTTTGTAAGGCGTTTCCGCAATGAATCCAAGGCTATCGCTGTGCTTTCACATCCTAATATCGTAAAGGTTTTTGATGTGGGATTTACAGATAAGATACAGTTTATAGTAATGGAATACATTGACGGGATAACTCTTAAAGAGTATATGGAAAAGGAAGGAGTCCTTACCTGGAAGGATTCAGTGCATTTTATAATCCAGATTCTCAGAGCCTTGCAGCATGCCCATAACAAAGGCATAGTTCACCGTGACATAAAACCTCAGAATATCATGATGTTTGATGACGGTACTATAAAGGTTATGGATTTCGGCATTGCAAAATTTGCAAGGGAAGACGGAAAAACTGCTACAGACCAGGCTATCGGTTCAGTGCATTATATAAGCCCTGAACAGGCAGGTGGCGGCGTTACCAATGAAAAAAGCGATATCTATTCAGTAGGTGTCATGCTTTATGAAATGCTTACCGGTCAGAAGCCTTTTGATACTGATAATCCGGTTTCAGTAGCCGTTATGCATATGCAGAGCAAGGCTATACCTCCAAGAGAGGTAAACCCTGATATTCCGCCTGCACTTGAAAAAATTATAATGCGTGCAATGGAAAAAGACCCTGAAAAAAGATATCAGTCAGCTGCGGATATGATTAAGGAAATAGAGGATTTCAAACAGCACCCTGAAACAGTTTCCGCTCAGAAGGTAAGAGCCGGAAAATCAGGCTCATCAGGAAGTACAAGATATTTTAAAAAGCCTTCAGCTGATGAATCTGCTTATGATGATGACTATGACGAGAAAAATGCCTCTGAACGTGACGTGTATGATGAAGATAATGACTATTATAACAATGATGAACCATATGAAGATGATTATGATGACGATGATGAGGAAGAAGAGGAAGAAAGCCGCTCATTGTTCATTTATATCCTTACAGCTGTTATAATAGTTGTAATTATCGTTGCAGTTATATTCTTCACATCACTTATCAAGAATATATTCGGAAGCGATTCTCCTGTAAGCAACCGTGAATTTGCCATGATTGACCTTGTAGGCATGAATTATAATGAGGTAATGGAAAAATATCCTCAGCTTGACCTCAATATAACAGGCAGTGCATATTCCGACTATGAAGCAGATGCTATCATTGAACAGGACGTTGAACCGGGTACAACCGTTAAAAAAGGCGTTGAGGTAAATGTCAAGATAAGCAAGGGCGTAAAGATGGTAAAAGTTCCGTCCGTTACAAATATGGATTATCAGACTGCCCAGACTGCTCTCGAACAGGAAGGCCTTATCGCTGATATCAAGTTTATGACGCATGAGGAAATTCAGGAGGACTATGTAATAAAAACTGAACCTGAAGCCAAGACTGAAGTAGAACCGGGTTCAAGAGTTGTCGTATATGTCAGCAAAGGTCCTTTCGTAACAACTGTTATCGTTCCTACATTTGTCGGAATGACAGAAGATGAAGCAAAGGCTCGCTGCACTTATGAAGACCTTGAATGGGAAATAATTGAACGTGATTCAACAGAACCTATCGGTACTGTTATCGCCCAGAGCCTTGAACCGGATACAAGAGTTGATTCAGGTACAAAGATAACTCTTACAATAAGCAACGGAAATGCTCCTTCATCATCAGTTCCTGTAACAGTTCCGATTCCGGACAATGCTTCAGGCACATTCAAATTCGTACTTTATGTTGAAGGTGTTCCGACAGTTGAAAAATCAAATGTAAATGCAACATATGCAAGTACTGTAACTCTTACAGTAGAGGGTACAGGTACTCAGGTTGTTGTAGTTGAACTTACAAATCAGGACAACAATATGACTACTGTTATCGGAAAGTATACCGTTGACTTTGACAATCAGTCATTCAGCCCGATATCTGAAAAGGTAAATGAAGCCTTTGAAGAAGTCGATGGTCTTTACCATGAAACAGAACCTCCGGCAACAGAGGCAGTTACTGAACCTATGCAGACATGGTGGTCACCTCCGGAAACTGAAGCTCCTCAGACTGAACCAGCCGCTGAAAACAATGACCAGCAGCCTCAGGACGGCAATGACCAGAATGTTCAGCAGCAGTAAATGAAAAGGATATATTGCTATGACTGTAAATTCTGATAAAAAAGGACTTATAATCAAGGCTGTCGGGGGACTCTATACTATAGAGTCCCTTGATGGTATATATGAATGCAGGGCAAGAGGTATTTTCAGAAAAAAGAATATCTCTCCGATGGTTGGCGACAATATACTGTTTTCAGATGAAAATGTTATAACGGATATATTTCCGAGGAAAAATTTTATTATAAGACCTCCTCTTGCAAACCTTGACCAGCTTGTATTTGTAGTTTCAACCTGCAAGCCGTCACCTAATCTTACTCTGCTTGATAAATTTATAGCTGTTGCAGAATATAAAAATATAAATCCAGTTATAATACTCACAAAAACCGACCTTGACAGCTATGACAATATAATGAATATCTACAGCAGAATAGGCATTGAAGTAACTGCTGTGGATTACAGCAATCCCGATACAGTAAAAAAAGTTTCAGAAATTCTTTCAGGAAAAATAAGTGCATTTACCGGAAATACCGGTGCCGGAAAATCAACTCTGCTCAATGCGGTTGACAGTTCACTTGATATCCCTACGGGAGAAATAAGCGAAAAACTCGGCAGAGGAAGGCATACCACACGCCATGCACAGCTCTATAAGCTCGCAAACGGCGGATATATCGCTGATACTCCGGGATTTTCAACATTTGAAACAAATAAATATGATATTATAAGAAAAGATGAATTAAGCGGCTGTTTCAGGGAATTTGAACAGTATTCAGATAAATGCCGCTTCAAGGACTGTTCACATACAAAGGAAAAAGGCTGTGCTGTTATTCAGGCTGTGAATGACGGGGAAATCTCAGCATCACGCCATGCAAGCTATTCTGAAATGTATGATGAAGCAAAACTTATCAAGGAATGGGAACTCTGATATGTCAGGAAAATGTGTTATTTTTGCCGGTGCTGAAATGAACAGCATTTCAGATATAAGCATTGACAGCGATACTTTTATCATATGTGCAGACGGCGGATACAATAATGCTGTAAAATTTGGAATAACTCCTCATATTGCCATGGGGGATTTCGATACTATAGGAAGTGATAGCGTAAAAGGCTGTGAAATTGTGAAATATCTGCCTGAAAAAGATGATACGGATACTATGATAGCCGTAAAAACTGCTCTTGAAAAGGGTTTTGATGATATAACAATAACCGGAGCGTTGGGAGGACGGCTTGACCATACATTTGCAAATATCCAGACTCTTATGTATATTGCTGAACATAATGCAAGGGGAAGAATTATCGGCGACAGCGATATTGTCACCATTCTTAAAAATTCATCTCAGATATACAGAAAAATTGATGGATATACTTTTTCAATGTTTTCACTGACTCCATGTTCAGAAGGCATTACTACTCACGGACTTAAATATAATCTTGAAAACGGCAGGCTTTTAAGCTCGTTTCCGCTTGGAGTAAGCAATGAATTTGTTGAAAAATCCTGCAAAATTGAAGTAAAAAACGGTGTTCTGCTTATAATTTTTTCAAAGTTATGAACCAGTTATGATATTCTGAATATAATATTATTAAGATTTTATATTCAGGAGGATTGTTTTATGAAGATAGTAGTTATAAAAAGTCCTAAAATACTGGCTGATTTTTTCAGGGTGATATTCAAGATAAAAAAGGAAGAACCGGCTGAATAGAATTTTTTAAATTTCGTTGTAGGGGCGAACACAGTTCGCCCCTACAAAATTATAAAAATTTTTTATATAATCATAAGATAAACAAGAGTAAATATAAGAGTAAGATTGATGATTCCATGACTGTATGCGGCTGCAAATATCAGCAGAGATGTAATTATCCCCATAAAAAACACGATTTTTTCAGCATTGTATTTTATAAATTCATTCCCGTAGTATTCCATAAGAGTAAGAATAATTTCTCCGCCGTCAAAATTTCTGTATGGCAGAAGATTGAATACTCCGATAATAATATTCATTGCTGCAAAAAGACTGATGTTTTCAGTAAGCAAAATTATAATAAATCCCGTTATCAGATTAAATGCTGAACCTCCGGCAAGAATTACAATATCCATAAAAACCGGCTTTAAGGGATTCTTATATGGAATTATTCTGATTCCTGCACCGCAGATACGGACGGAATTTATTTTTTCTCCGCTTATTATCATAGGTATAAGATGACCTGTTTCATGAATGATACAGACTGAAAATGCTGATATTATATTCTTTCCGCCGTCAATTATGCAGAGAAATGCTATTACTGCAAAAAAACTGAAATCAATGGTGAATTTTATTCTGTCAAGTGAAAATGATATCATCTGATAAAGCTGTCAAGCAGATTTACTGCTTCCTGAAATGCCTGATTTTCTGAATTTCCGGAATAGTTTCTGTATTTTTCAATGAGTTCACGGCTGATATCCGGATAAAATACATTGAGGACAAGCATTCCCACTGCAAGCACAAGACAGAGTATGCACTGAGTTATCACTATATCATTGAGTTTATCCTTCTTATCGTCTTTTTCTTCGTTATATTCATTCTTTTCATAATCATCAGACATGGAATAATCACCCCTTTTTATAATATTTTTATTCAGTATGCGGCGGCTGTATGCACTTGATTATTTGCGTTCACTGTGGTAAAATTAGATTATAATTTATTTGGAGGATTATAATGCAGCTGAAAGATAAGGTTGAAAAATTTCTGCTTCAGGTTCAGAAACCGTCACGCTATGCAGGCGGCGAACTCGGAAGCATTGTAAAGGACAGGAAAAATATTGATGTGCGTTTTGCATTCTGTTTCCCTGACAACTATGATGTCGGAATGTCGCATCTCGGTATGAAGATACTTTACTCAATAACCAACAAAAGAGAAAATTACTGGTGCGAACGTGTATTTGCCCCATGGACTGATTTTGAAAAAATTATGAGGGAAAATGATATACCTCTTTATGCACTTGAAAGTTTTGACCCTGTAAAGGATTTCGATTTTATTGGATTTACATTGCAGTATGAGCTTTCATATACAAATATTCTCAATATGCTTGACCTTGCAGGAGTACCTGTTCTTGCAAAGGACAGAGGCGAAAATCTCGCTCCGATAGTTGTCGCAGGAGGGCCTTGTGTCTGTAATCCTGAACCTCTTGCTGATTTTTTTGATATATTCATACTCGGTGAGGGAGAAGAAGTAAATATAGAGCTTATGGACGTTTATAATGATATGAAGAAAAAGAATGCTTCACGTTCAGAGTTCCTCGAAAAAGCCGCTCAGATAGAGGGGATATATGTTCCTTCACTCTATGAGATTGAATATAATGAGGATAATACAATAAAATCAGTTTCACCTCTTAAAAATGCTCCGCCGAAAATAAAAAAGCGTATAATAAAGGATATGGACAGCGTTTATTATCCTGAACAGTTTGTTGTGCCTTTTACCGATATAGTTCATGACCGTTCATCAGTTGAAGTACTCAGAGGCTGTATAAGAGGCTGCCGTTTCTGTCAGGCTGGATTCCTTTACAGACCTTTCAGAGAAAAATCCGTTGAAACAATCTGCAAACAGGCTGAAGCTTTATGCGAAAATACCGGATATGAGGAGCTTTCACTCGCTTCACTCAGTACAAGTGACCACTCAAAAATTGACCCCATGCTTACAGAACTTATTGAATATACTGAAAATCAGCATATAAATCTTGCTCTGCCGTCAATGAGAGTCGATAATTTTACGGATTCACTCCTTGAAAAAATAAAAAAAGTAAGAAAAAGCGGTCTTACATTTGCTCCGGAAGCCGGAACTCAGCGTCTGCGTGACGTTATCAATAAAAATGTTTCAGAAGATGAGGTAATGTCAACCTGCCGTATCGCTTTTGAGGGCGGCTATACAAATGTAAAGCTTTATTTTATGCTCGGACTCCCGACTGAAACAGATGAGGACGTTGCCGGAATAGCTGAACTTGCCCAGAAAGTAGTTGACCTCTATTATACCATTCCGAACCGCCCGAAAGGAAAAGGTGTTCAGGTTTCAATAAGTACTGCAACATTCGTCCCGAAGCCTTTTACTCCTTTCCAGTTTGAACCGCAGGCTACCCGTGAACAGATAGAACATAAACAGAAAGTTCTTATTGATTCCGTAAAGACCAGAAAAATTAAGGTAAGCTGGCATAATCCTGATGTAAGCATACTTGAAGCCGTTCTCGCAAAAGGTGACAGAAAACTCGGAAAAGCTATCTATACAGCATGGAAAAAAGGCTGCAAATTCGATGGCTGGGAGGAGTTTTTCAGATTCGATTTATGGCTTGAGGCTTTTGAGGAAACAGGTATTGATATTTCATTCTATGCAAACAGAAAAAGAGATTATGATGAGATTCTGCCATGGGAACATCTCGATTATCTTGTATCAAAGAACTTTTTTATAAGAGAACATAAAAAAGCTGTATATGACCAGAAAACTACTCCCAACTGCCGCATAAAATGTGCCGGCTGCGGCGTAAACAAGGCTGTCGGAGGTGAATGCTTTGAATGATATAAGAGCTGTATTTGAAAAAAAAGACAGTGCGGTATATATATCACATCTTGACCTCAACAGATGTATGCAGAGAGCTTTCAGACGCTCAAAGCTCCCTGTATGGTATACAGAGGGGTTCAATCCTCATGTCTATGTGATGTTTGCACTTGCTCTGTCACTCGGATTTGAAAGCAGCTGTGAGATAATGGATTTTACTCTCACGGAGGATATCCCTTATGAACAGATAAAAAATTCCCTCAACAGCGTTCTCCCTGACGGAATAAGAATAATCAGCGTTTCAGCTCCGAAACTCAAACATACTGAAATAGCATTCGCTGATTTTAAAATAAAAATATTTAATGATAATCCTGTAAATCTCAGGGAAAAATTTATTGAATTTGTATCTCAGGAAAAAATTATTGTACTTAAACGAAATAAAAAGAAACAGATGATTGAAACAGATATAAAACCTGTTATAAATGTTCTTGACTCGTCAGCAAAAGATGAATATCTTGAAATTATGTTAAGACTTCCCGCAGGTACTCAGAAAAATTATAATCCGACTCTTTTAACAGATGTTTTCTGCAAATATGCTGATATTCCTTCAAATGCTGTGAGAATTGAACGTGAAAGAATTATTTGCAGTGACGGAAAAGATTTTTCCTGAAAACTATTGCATTTTTTTATTTAATATGTTATTATATA
Organism: Ruminococcus sp. UBA5884; assembly: GCA_002431975.1. GTDB lineage: Bacteria > Bacillota > Clostridia > Oscillospirales > Ruminococcaceae > UBA5884. The sequence continues at coordinate 36,916 of DJFA01000046.1, read as the reverse complement.
AAAGCATTTGAAATCCGCTGAATTATATTCAGTGAGAGTTAATGCCGTAAATGACATTAAGTCGGACAGTCCGCTGTATACAATTTATACATGAATGTTCGGAAATTTTTAAGGAGGATTTTTAAAATGGACGCTCTTAAACTTATCAGTCAGGACAGCTTGAAGAAAGATGTTCCTTCAGTTAATATCGGTGATACTGTAAAGGTTCACGTTAAAATCAAGGAAGGCGACAAGTTCCGTATTCAGATTTTTGAAGGCACTGTTATCGCAAAGAAACATGGCGGTATCAATGAAACATTCACTGTAAGACGTGTTGCTCACGGCTGCGGAATCGAAAGAGTTTTCCCACTCCATTCACCTGTTATCGACAAGGTTGAAACTATCAGAACAGGTAAAGTTCGCAGAGCTAAACTCTATTATCTCCGTGACAGAGTTGGTAAAGCTGCAAAGGTTAAAGAAGCTATTCGTTAGTCTGATGAAAGACATCTTGTTCTTTTGTCTTAAAACGCATAACAGCGAACAAAGGGACGCAAAGTCCCTTTTTTGCTATACTGATAAATGACGGAGATGATTTGATGAGTTCTGAAAAACATGGCACTGCTAAACAAAATTTCCTCGATGATTTGGCTGATATGGCAGAATCAGTCATATATGCCGTATTCCTCGTGCTGCTTATATTTACATTCCTTTTCCGTATCGCTACAGTTGAAGGAACTTCAATGGTTCCGACTCTCCAGGAAGATGACAGGCTCATTGTTTCAAATCTGCTGTATAAACCGGAACAGGGTGATATAATTATTATAAACAGCGTTAATTCACACCTTTTTACTGATGATTCACAGACAGAAGTCACAGAAGCTCCCGGCCTTGGAAAACGCATAGTCAAAAGAATTATTGCCATGGAGGGTCAGACTGTTGATATCGATTTCGACCTCGGCATAGTGTACGTTGACGGAGTTCAGATTTATGAAAGCTATATCGCCGACCTTACTACAAGAAATGAAGGTGCTTTCGATTATCCGATAACCATTCCTGAGGGTTATATGTTCGTTATGGGCGACAACAGATTATGGTCAAAGGACAGCCGTCACCCGGAAGTCGGTCTTATAAGCAATGATGATGTTATGGGTCATGTAATACTCAGAATTTCTCCTTTCGATAATTTCGGCTTTGTATATTAAAAAGAGATGAGGCGGTAAAATGGAAGATACACGCAAAAAAAGTACTCTGCTTGCTGATATCCTTGAAACAGTTGAAACATTGCTTTACTGGATATTCATTTTAAGACTTGTATTCATATTTATAATAGGTATTGCTCAGGTGGACGGGCATTCAATGGTTCCGACACTTCAGGATACTGAGAAGCTTATATATTTCCATCTTTTCTATCAGCCTGAAGACGGAGATATTGTTATTGTAAACAGCAAATCACTTGACAAGACTATTGTTAAAAGAGTAATCGCCACGGAAGGTCAGACTATTGATATAGATTTTGAAACAGGTACTGTTTCAGTTGACGGTGAGGTTCTTGATGAACCATACATAAATAATGCAACTGTCAATAATACAGGTGCGTTTGAAGATGATGATTATCCGCTTACCGTTCCTGATGACTGTATTTTCGTCATGGGCGACAACAGACAGAATTCAAAGGACAGCAGACACTGGCAGGTCGGATTTGTTCCGGTTGATGAGGTTGTCGGAAAGGTTATTTTAAGATATTATCCTTTAAGTGATTTCACTGTGTTTTAAAACAGAATAAAAGAAAATTCGTTTTGAACCGGCATTAATTAACGTAAATTTGATGATGTTGGTTTGTAGGGGCGAACTGTGTTCGCCCGCCTGAAATTATGGTAAATCCAACGGGCGAACACAGTTCGCCCCTACAGAATAAACAAAAAATTCCTTGTTTTTAATTATAAAATTTTTATGTCGAATTGGCGTTAATTAACACAAATCCGATAATTGTTGGTTTGTAGGGGCGACCATTGGTCGCCCGCTCAAAATTCCAGTAAACTGCAACGGGCGACCAATGGTCGCCCCTACAGAATAAAAAATTCATTATTTTTTATGTTGAATTGGCATTTACAGGCGGCAGTCTGCCGCTTGCCGCAAAAGGAGGACTTTATGACTGAAATAGCTTCAATTCAGTGGTTTCCGGGACATATGGCAAAAACAAGACGGCTTATCAAAGCTAATCTTTCTCTTGTTGATGCAGTTGTGGAAATCCTTGATGCAAGAATACCTCTCAGCAGTCAGAACCCTGAAATGAAAAAACTTACTGCAAATAAACCAAGAATGTTTCTTCTCAATAAAGCTGATATGGCTGATGAAAAGGAAACTGCAAAATGGATTGCATATTATAAAAAACAGGGAATTACTGCAATCGCAATGGACTGCAAAAGCGGCAGGGGAGTAAAGAATTTCCTTCCGGCTCTTAAAAATCAGGTTCTTAAAGAACTTATCGACAGAAGAATACAGAAAGGCATGACAGGTGTAAATCTCAGAGTTATGATAGTCGGTATTCCTAATGTCGGCAAATCCTCATTCATTAACAGAATGGCAAATTCAAAACGTACAAAGGTTGAGGACAGACCCGGCGTTACCCGTACAAAACAATGGGTAAAGCTTGGTGACGGAGTTGAAATGCTCGATATGCCGGGAGTTTTATGGCCTAAATTTGATGACCAGACTGTAGCTCACAAGCTTGCATTTACAGGTGCTGTAAAAGATGATGTTATAGATATTGAAGCTCTGGCGGCTCTGCTGCTTGAAAATCTTAAATCTGAATATTCCGCTGCTCTGGAAGCAAGATATAAAATTCAGATTGATGAAAATGACAGCGGCACTGATATGCTCGAAAAAATCGCCCGAAAAAGAGGTATGCTCATCTCAGGCGGAGAAGTCAATTATGAAAGAGCTGCAATAACTGTACTCGATGAATTCAGAAGTGCAAAAATAGGCAGGATAACTCTTGAAAAAACAGGTGAATACAATGCCTGAAAACCTTTTTGAATATGATAATGCAGTAAGAAATGATATCGGAATATTCTGCGGAGTCGATGAAGCCGGCAGAGGCCCTTTAGCCGGTGATGTATATGCTGCTGCGGTAATACTTCCTGAAAATACTGTGATTGAAGGCATAAATGACAGCAAAAAGCTTTCAGAAAAAAAACGTGAAAAGCTTTTTGATGAAATTACTAAAAAAGCTGTTTCATACTGTATAGCGACAGCTTCCGTTGAGGAAATCGAAAAGATAAATATTCTTCAGGCGGCAATGCTTGCAATGAAACGTGCAGTCAGCGGACTGTCATCTGTTCCGTCAGCGGCTCTGATTGACGGAAACAAATGCCCTGATATTGAAAATATGACTGTCAGGTCTGTTGTAAAGGGAGATTCAAAATCTGCAAGCATTGCTTCGGCTTCAATTCTCGCAAAGGTTGCAAGGGACAGATATATGAAACAGATGGCTCTTGAATATCCTCAGTACGGATTTGAAAAACATAAAGGCTATGGTACTAAACTTCATTATGAAATGATAGAAAAGTACGGAATCTGTAAAATACACAGACCGTCTTTCCTTAAAAATATAAACTATGACAAGTAAAGAAACCGGAAATATGGGCGAAACTGCTGTATGCAGATATCTTGAATCAAAAGGTTACCGCATTGTTGAGAGAAATTTCCGCATAAAAGGCGGAGAAATAGATATTATTGCCTGCAATGATGAATACATCACCTTCACAGAGGTGAAAACAAGACGCAGAAACAGCATGGTTTCCGCATTTGAAGCAATTACCGCTTCAAAAATCAGATTTATTATCAGAACTGCTTCGGAATATTCCCAACGCTTTCCGCTGAAATATCAGCCGAGATTTGATGTTGCAGAGGTAATTACCGAAAATAACAGTGTTTCTGAAATAAATTATATCGAAAACGCTTTTGATACCACAGATTACGATTATACTTTGGTAATGTGTGAGTAGAAATAAAAAAATTTATAAAAAGGGTGATATTTTATGTTCTATAAAAGTACAAGAAACAGCAGTGTAAAGGTTGAAAGTGCTGCTGCAATTGCACAGGGAATTTCATCTGACGGAGGTCTTTTCATACCTGAATCAATACCTTCAATAACTCTTGATGAAATAAAATCCATGGCTGATATGAGCTATTCTGAAAGAGCTGCTCTTGTATTTTCAAAATATCTCACAGATTTCACTGATGCAGAAATAAGATACTGCACAGACAATGCATACAATACAAAGAATTTTGAAACAGAAAATATTTCTGAAATTTCACATCTCTTTGATGGTACTTATATGCTTGAACTCTGGCACGGCCCTACCTGTGCATTTAAAGATATGGCTTTGCAGATACTTCCTTATTTCCTTACAACATCAAGCAAAAAACTCAGCCTCGGAAAGAAAATAGTTATCCTCGTTGCAACATCAGGCGATACAGGAAAAGCTGCTCTTGACGGCTTCAAGGACGTTGAGGATACACAGATTCTCGTTTTCTATCCTGAAGAAGGCGTAAGCCCGATGCAGAAACGTCAGATGACTACTCAGGACGGAAACAATGTAGGCGTATGTGCTGTAAAGGGTAATTTCGATGACTGCCAGAGCGGTGTAAAGAAAATCTTTACTGACAGCGATGTTACAGAAATGCTCGATAAAAACGGTATGATGTTCTCAAGTGCAAACTCTATAAACTGGGGCAGACTCGTTCCTCAGATAGTTTACTATATATCTGCATATGCAACTCTTGCCGCTGACAAGGAAATCGAATACGGCGAAAAAATCAATATTGTAGTTCCTACAGGAAATTTCGGAAATATCCTTGCTGCTTACTATGCAAAAAGAATGGGTCTTCCGGTAAACAGACTCATATGTGCCTCAAATATCAATAAGGTTCTCACAGATTTCATAAATACAGGCGTTTATGACAGAAACCGTGAATTTTTTGCTACCTGTTCACCTTCAATGGATATCCTTATTTCAAGCAACCTTGAAAGACTCCTTTATATCCTTACAGGCGAAAATGATTCACTTATAAATGAATGGTTCACTGCTCTTGCAAAGGACGGAAAATATGAAGTCAATGACGAAGTAAAACAGCTCCTTGCAAAGGATTTTGCTGCCGGATTCTGTGATGATGCTGATACAAAGAAAACTATCAGTGAAATCTTTGAAAAATATTCATATACCTGCGATACACATACTGCTGTTGCTGTAAAGGTTTATGAAGAATATAAGGCTGCTACAGGCGACAATACAAAGACTCTTATCGCTTCAACTGCAAGCCCTTACAAATTCAGTGCAAGCGTTCTTGAAGCAATTCAGGGCAAAAAATCAGATATGGACGAATATTCTATGATAGATGAACTCAACAAAATTTCAAAGCTTGATATTCCTCAGTCACTCGCTGAACTCAAAAACAAAGAGAGAAGATTCAAGGATTCTATCAGCAGTACTGATATGAAGGAATATGTTGTGAAGAATCTTGGCCTTAACTGATAACTGTGTCATTGTTTGCAATAGGTGACCTTCACCTTTCATTCGGAACTGACAAGCCTATGGATATATTCAGAGGCTGGGAAAAACATTACCTGACTCTTGAAAAAAACTGGCTTGAAAATATAAATGATAATGATACAACAGTCCTTGCAGGCGATATCTCATGGGGCATGAACTTCAGCCAGTCACTGAAGGATTTTCAGTTTATCCATTCGCTTCCCGGAAAAAAAATTATTTTAAAGGGCAATCATGACTACTGGTGGAATTCAATGAATAAAATGCGGAATTTTCTCGCTGAAAACGGATTTGATGATATCAGTATACTTCATAATAATCATTACAGATATGAAAATATCGGAATATGCGGCACAAGAGGCTGGGTTCAGATGGCTGATGAACCCGCAGATGCAAAAATACTTGCAAGAGAAGTCCAGCGTCTTGAAACTTCTCTTGCTTCAGCTGCTGCTGAAAACCTGATGCCGGTTGTATTTCTGCATTATCCGCCTGTTTACGGCTCAAACTGCAATTATGAAATAATTGAATCAATGCGTAAATATGGCGTAAAAAAATGCTACTATGGTCATGTTCATGGATATGCTCAGAAAAATGCCATTACCGGTGAACGTGACGGCATTGATTTCAGAATGATTTCAGGTGATTATATACAGTTTTCACCTGAAAAAGTAATGTAAAATCGTTAAAAAGTAGAATGAACTTTTTAACTATAGCCAAAAATCTGATAATATGATATAATATTTCAGATATGTTTTAACTAAAGACAGCAGGTTTTCCTGTGAGCTGAAACAAAAAACTATAATCCCAACTATTCAATTCCGTAAAGACTGCGGACTGAAAAACAAACAATTTTTGGAGGACGATAAAAAATGAGTTTGAAATCTTCAACAAATACAAAAGCCAATACTTATGAACTTATTCTTGAAGTTGATGCAGCTGCTTTTGATGCTGCTGTTGAAAATGTCTATAAAAGACAGAAGAAAAATATTTCTGTTCCGGGCTTCAGAAAAGGTAAGGTAACAAGAAAATTTGCTGAAAAATATTTTGGCGAAAACGCTTTCTGGGACGATGCAATCAATGCTCTCTGCAACAGCGAAGTTGCTGCTGCTCTTGATGAAACAAAGCTTGATATCGTTGACAGACCAGCAGTTGAACTCGTTTCAGCTGATATGAATAACGGCGTTGTTCTCAAGGCTGTTCTTACTGTAAAGCCTGAAGTAAATATCGCTGACTATAAGGGCATAAAGGCTTCAAAAATCGTTAAGGAAATTACTGATGCCGATGTAAATGCTCAGATAGATTCAATGAGAGCAAGAAATGCAAGAATAGTTTCCGTTGACGACAGACCGGCTCAGATTGGTGACGAAGTTGTTATCGATTTTGAAGGATTCAAGGACGGAGAAGCTTTTGACGGCGGCAAGGCTGAAGACTTTAACCTCAAGCTCGGCAGCGGTCAGTTCATTCCTGGCTTTGAAGAAGCTGTTGCTGGTCACAGCGTAGGCGAAAGCTTTGAAATAAATGTTACTTTCCCTGAAAATTATCAGATGGCAGAACTTGCTGGTCAGCCGGCTGTTTTCAAAATTAACCTCAAGGAAATCAACGTTCAGGAACTTCCGGAACTCGATGACGATTTCGTAAAGGATACTTCAGATTTTGAAACAGTTGATGAACTCAAAGCTGACACTATGAAGAAGCTTTCTGAAAATGCTGAAAACAGAGCTGCTGCTGACTTTGAAAATGAAATCTTTGAAAAGGTTATCGCTTTGCTCGATGCTGAAATACCTGAATGCATGTACGAAAACAGAATCGACAGATTTGTTTCTGAATTTGAACAGCGTCTTAAAATGCAGGGTATGGAACTCTCTCTCTACCTCCAGTATACAGGTATGGATATGGATTCATTCAGAGAAAGCCACAGAGAAAGAGCTGTTAATGAAGTAAAACTCAGACTCGCTCTTGAAAAAATTGCTGAACTCGAAGGATTTGAAGTTTCTGATGAAGAAATTGAAAACGGTATCGCTGATATCGCTAAGTCAAACAATATTGATGCTGATACAGTAAAGAGAATTATCAATATCGATGACTATAAAACAGACCTTCTCGTTGAAAAGGCTGCTAATTTCGTAAAGGAAAATGCAGTCGTTGACAATTCAGCTGCTGAAGAAAAGTAATTCTTTATTCCTGTTGTCCGTTCAGTGCGGACAACAGGATAAATATATAATAAACATAGACTGAAAGGAAGATATGAAATGAGTTTAGTGCCTTATGTTGTTGAACAGACAAGCCGTGGAGAACGTTCGTATGATATTTTTTCCAGATTGCTGAATGACCGCATTATAATGCTGTCTGACCAGGTCAATGATGCTACTGCAAGCCTTGTAGTTGCTCAGCTGCTTTATCTGGAAAGTCAGGACGCTGAAAAAGATATCAGCTTATATATTAACAGCCCAGGCGGCTCTATTACCTCCGGTATGGCTATATATGACACAATGCAGTATATAAAATGTGATGTGTCAACCATATGTATCGGTATGGCTGCTTCAATGGGTGCATTTCTGCTCTCATCAGGTGCAAAGGGCAAAAGACTTGCTCTTCCGAACAGTGAAATAATGATTCATCAGCCTCTGATTTCAGGAGGTCTTGCAGGTCAGTGCACTGATATAAAAATTCATTCTGACCACCTCCTCAAAACAAGACAGACTCTTAACAGAATACTTTCTGAAAATACCGGAAAACCTCTCGATGTTATTGAAAGTGATACTGAAAGAGATAACTTCATGAGTGCTGAAGCTGCCATGGAGTACGGTCTTATCGATAAAGTAATCGCTAAAAGATAAAAAAAGGGAGTCTGACTGATGGATACAGGTTTTAGAAAATGTGACTTCTGCGGAAAAGGTGAAAATAAAGTTCAGAGTATGTTTTCCTCAGGACACGCAAATATATGTGACTCATGCGTCCGCTACTGTGCTGAACTTATGTCAGGGCCGCTTTATGCAAAGAATAACAAGGTTAAAAATCCGCCTCCTGTAAAAGCTGATATAAAGCTTAAAAAACCGGCTGAAATTAAAAA
>DJFA01000046.1:28013-28213 GCA_002431975.1 Ruminococcus sp. UBA5884 | reverse complement strand
CATTATAAAAGAATTATGAGTCAGGACGATTCAAATGATGTTGAAATCCAGAAAAGCAATGTTCTGCTTCTCGGCCCTACAGGTGTAGGAAAAACTTTCCTTGCACAGACTCTTGCAAGAACACTTGATGTTCCTTTTGCAATCGCTGACGCTACAACTATTACAGAAGCCGGCTATGTCGGAGATGACGTTGAAAATGT
>DJFA01000046.1:0-27868 GCA_002431975.1 Ruminococcus sp. UBA5884 | reverse complement strand
GAGGGAGTTCAGCAGGCTCTCCTCAAGATTATTGAGGGAACTGTTTCAAATGTTCCTCCTCAGGGCGGCAGAAAACATCCTAATCAGGAATTTATTCATATAGATACAAAAAATATTCTTTTCATATGCGGCGGTGCTTTCGATGGCCTTGAAAAAGCTATCCAGAAAAGAACTGAAAGCTCTGCTATCGGTTTCGGTGCTGATGTAAAATCCAAAAAACAGGCAATGCACAATATATTCAAGAAAGTTGTTCCGCAGGATTTGGTCAAATTCGGTATAGTCCCTGAACTTGTAGGCCGTCTGCCTATTATTACAGTTCTTGATGAACTTGATGAAAATGCCCTTGTAAAAATCCTTACAGAACCTAAAAATGCTCTTATAAAACAGTATAAAAAACTTTTTGAATATGATGATATCGAGCTTGTTGTTGAAGATGATGCACTTATAGAAATCGCTAAGAAAACTATTGCACAGAAAACCGGTGCAAGAGGTCTGCGTTCAATAGTTGAAGGCATTCTTATGAGTGTAATGTTTGATGCTCCTACAACCGGTAATGTAGAAAAGGTCATTATTACTGCTGACTGCGTTGTGAATAAATCCCAGCCGGTCATCGAGTATAAAAAGAATGCTGTTGAAAAACTGCTCAAAAAATAAGTATGTCACAATATATTGTGATGAAAATTCCTTCCGGGTTAAAAAATTCGGAAGGATTTTTGTTACAACACTTGCAAATACATCAGGTTTATTATATAATTATTAAATAACAATAATGCCAGTTCGATGGTTGTTATTTGTAGGGGCGACCATTGGTCGCCCGCCTGAATTATGGTTAAACCATAAATTTGATATTTGTTTTCTGTATGAAAAATCATTGGTCGTCAGCCTGAAATTCCGGTAAATGCAACGGGCGACCAATGGTCGCCCCTACAGAAACAACTTATTGAATTAGCGTTAAGATAAAAAAATATCTGTAAACAGGATGGTGTATAAAAGAATGGGTGAACTTAAAGATAAAAATATGATGCCCTGCATTGCTATGCGGGGACTTGTCGCATTTCCTAAAATGGTTATGCATTTCGATATTGCAAGGGATTTATCTGTAAAGGCTGTAGAAAAGGCTGTTGACAATGACCGCAGAATCTTTCTGGTTGCCCAGAAAAATGCCTTTATCGAAAATCCTTCAGAAAAGGATTTATATAAAGTAGGTGTAGCTGCCGAAATAAAACAGGTTCTTAAAACTCCTGACAATATCATGCGTGTGATAGTCGAGGGTATCTATAAGGCTAAACTTATAAGCATTGACAAATCTCAGGGCTTCATTGAGGCTGAAATAAAAAGAACCATAAACTACAGCAGAGCTAAAACTGATGATGTGGAAACAGAGGCTGTTATGCGTTCACTCAAGGACGCTTTTTCCAGATATGCAGACTTTTTCCCTAAAATGCCTAAGGAAATGCTCCAGAGTATTCTTGCTGAAAATGACCCGATAATCCTTTTTGAAAATATAGCTTTCAATATAAACTTTGATTATCAGGAAAAACAGGAGCTCCTTGAGGAAAATAATATCATTTACAGACTCAGTATGCTTTATGGCATTCTTATCCGTGAAATAGAAATTCTTGAGGTTGAAAGACAGATTCAGGAACAGGTATACGAAAATCTTGATAAAAATCAGAAAGAATACTATCTTAGGGAACAGCTCAATGTAATCAGGAGCGAACTCGGCGAAAATGATGAACAGAATGAAATATCTGAATACAGAAAACAAATCACAAAATTAAAACTCAGTGACAAAATTACTGAAAAACTGCTTAAAGAAGCTGACAAACTCGATAAAATGCCTCCTTCATCTCAGGAAGCATTCGTTATAAAAAATTATCTTGATGCAGTTCTTGAACTCCCGTGGAATAAAAAGACTACCAAGAACATAGACCTTAAAAAAGCAAGGGAAATCCTTGATAAAAAACATTATGGCCTTGAAAAGGTAAAGGAGCGTATACTTGAAAGTATTGCCGTAAATGCTCTTATGCCTGACCTTAAAGGTCAGATAATCTGTCTTGTAGGCCCTCCCGGAGTAGGCAAAACTTCTATAGGACGTTCAGTAGCAAAGGCTCTCGGCAGAAAATATGCAAGAGTTTCACTTGGCGGAATCAAGGACGAATCAGATATAAGAGGTCACAGAAAAACTTATGTTGGAGCTATGCCGGGAAGAATTATAAATGCAGTAAAACAGGCTGGTTCATCAAATCCGCTTATTCTCCTTGATGAAATTGACAAGATGAGCAATGATTTCAGAGGCGACCCTTCATCTGCTATGCTTGAAGTACTCGACAGCGAACAGAATAAGGATTTCAGAGACCATTTCATTGAAGTGCCTTTTGATTTAAGTCAGGTACTCTTCCTTACTACAGCAAATACTACTGAAACAATACCTGCACCTCTGCTCGACAGAATGGAAATAATTGAGCTTAACAGCTATACCCGTGAGGAAAAATTCCATATCGCAAAAGAACATCTTATTCTTAAAAATTTAAAGAAAAACGGTCTTAAAAGCTCTCAGATAAAGATTGATGATGATGCTTTATATACTATTATTGATGCATATACAAAAGAAGCCGGAGTGAGAAATCTTTCAAGAAATATTGATACTCTTTGCAGAAAGACTGCAAAGGAAATCGTTGAAAACGGTGTAAAAAAAGTATGCTTCACCAATGATAACCTTGAAAAATATCTCGGAGTCAAGAAATTTCTCCCTGATGAACAAAGCGGTAAAAATCAGGTCGGAGTTGTAAACGGTCTTGCATGGACATCTGTAGGCGGAGTAATGATGCCTCTTGAAGTGCTTGTTCTCAAAGGCAAGGGAAATGTTGAGATAACAGGCTATCTCGGAGATGTAATGAAGGAAAGTGCAAAGCTTGCCGTAAGCTATGCGAGAAGCGTTGCCGAAAAATATAATATAGATGAGGATTTTTATACAGAAAAGGATATCCATATCCATGCTATAGAGGGAGCTGTTCCGAAAGACGGCCCGTCTGCCGGAGTTACTATGACAACTGCGATAATATCAGCTCTTTCAGGTATACCTGTAAGGGGAGATGTTGCTATGACAGGTGAAATAACTCTCCATGGAAAAGTACTCCCTATAGGCGGTCTTAAAGAAAAAACTATGGCGGCTTATAAGGCTGGAATGAAAACAGTCATTGTTCCGGCTGCAAACAAGCCTGATATATCTGAAGTTGATGAAACTGTAAAGCAGAATCTTGAATTTATATATGCTGAAACTCTTGATGATGTGCTTGAAAATGCTCTTCTTCAGACTGAAAACAATGCTGAAGCAATTACTATATAATACGCCTGAAATTCCGGTAAATTGGAGCGGGCGGACACAGTTCGCCCCTACAGGAAATAACCATTAAATCAGCGTTAACAGGAGGAAAAATGAATTATAATAATGTAAAATTTTATTCTTCATACGGAAAATTCTCTCAGATACCGCCCTGCGAAAAGATTGAAATAGCATTTGCAGGACGTTCAAATGTAGGAAAATCCACTCTTATAAATAAGATATTCAACCGCAAATCACTTGCAAGAGTAAGTTCTGTACCGGGCAAGACTGCAACTATAAATTTCTTTTCGCTTGAAAATGTGTATTTTGCAGACCTTCCCGGATATGGCTATGCAAAGGTTGCAAAAACTGAAAAAAACCGCTGGTCTGAACTTATCGAGGGATATCTCAATTCAGACCGTGATATAAGACTGATATTTCTGCTTATAGATATGCGTCATGCACCGTCAGCAGATGATATACAGATGATAGAATACCTTGTTGCCAATGAACTTCCTTTTGTAATAATACTTACAAAGGCTGATAAACTCAATAAAACAAAAAGAGAAGAACGTATGAAGGCTTTTGCTGATGAAATTCCATATTATGAGGAAATACGCATAATTCCGTTTTCTGCCCAGACTTTTGAGGGCGTTGAGGAAGTACGCTCAATAATTGAAGAAATAGCCTCGGAAGACGAATAATAAGGCGAATTTGATACGGTGCGGTTACCTGTTATCTGCCTGATTCAAACGGGCGACCAATGGTTGCCCCTACAAAAATTTTCTTATTTTTTCGGATTCGCATAATAAGGTGGATATAACCGGATTTTGCATGAATTTTTAAGGAGGACTAATTTTATATGAACAGTAAGCTGAAAGATAAGGCTACAGATGACCTTTTTGAGGCAATACTCTGTCTTGAAACAGTCGATGAATGCTATAAATTCTTTGAGGATTTATGCACTGTGCTTGAAATAAAATCATTGTCACAGCGTCTTCATGTAGCTAAAATGCTCAGTGCCCATTATGTATATACTGATATTGTCAATGAAACAGGTGCAAGTACTGCTACAATAAGCAGAGTAAACAGGTCGCTTCAGTTCGGCTGTGACGGCTATGATATAGTTTTCAAGCGTCTGAAGGAAAAATCCGGAGCTGACAGCAAAAATGAAAAGTAATTATCAGTATTTTGCACATTATTATGACTGCCTGACCGGAAATATTGACTATGATAAAAGAGCCGGATATTTTGATATGCTGATTAAAAAATTCGGCGGCAGACAGGGTGGAGTGCTTATCGACCTTGCCTGCGGTACAGGCAGCCTTTCAGAAAGATTTTGCAGGGCTGGATATGATGTGATAGGCGTTGACAGTTCATCTGAAATGTTAAGCATTGCTTTCAATAAAAAAATCAATGAAAATCTTGATATACAGTATATATGTCAGGATATGACAGAACTCGATATGTTCGGTACAGCTGATATAACAATATGTGCCCTCGACAGCCTTAATCATCTCGGAAGCCTTGACGATATACGGAAAACATTTGAAAAAGTTTCTGAATTTACTGAAATCAACGGGCTTTTCATATTTGATATGAATACAGTCTATAAACATAAAAATATACTTGCTGACAATGTTTTTATATATGAAACAGATGATGTTTACTGTGTATGGGAAAACAGTTATACTGAAAAAAATAATGAAGTTTCAATAAATCTTGAATTCTTTGAACGTGACGGCGATATATACCGCCGTTACAGCGAGAATTTTTCAGAAATCGCATTTGATACTGAAATAATTGATAATATCCTGATAAATTCAGGCTTTGAAATTCTGGCACATTATGATGAGGACAGCACTCAGCCTGTCAGAAATGACAGTCAGAGAATTGTCTTTGCAGCAAGAAAGGTGAGATAATTTTGGGTACTCTTAAACGTGCAATATCCGCTGATGCCTCAGTTGTGGCATCATTCCTCGACGCTACAGATATAGTCGGCGAAATAGAAAAAATTCATAAAACATCTGCTGTTGTAACTGCCGCTCTCGGCAGGCTCTCAATAGCCTGTTCACTTATAGGCTATTCACTTAAAGGCGATGATGATTCAGTTACCCTCAGAATGGACGGAGGCGGTGCGACAGGTGCTCTGATAGCCGTTGCTGACAGCCATGGAAATGTAAGAAGCTATGTTTCAAATCCTGTCGTTGAAATACCTCTCAATTCATACGGAAAACTTGATGTTGCCGGTGCAGTCGGCAAGGACGGTACTCTTTCCGTTATAAAAGACCTCGGTCTTAAAGAACCATACAGCGGTACTATTCCGATAGTTTCAGGAGAAATAGCTGAAGATATTGCTGCATATTTTGCTTCAAGCGAACAGATACCTACCGTCTGTGGCCTTGGAGTCCTTGTAAATCCTGACCTTACTGTAAACGTTGCAGGAGGATACCTTATACAGCTCCTGCCTTTTGCTGATGAAAGCTGTATTGATATACTTGAAAAAAATATAAAGGAACTTCCGTCCGTTACAAAAATGATGTCTGAAGGTCTTGATGCAGAGAAAATCGTTCTTAAACTCCTTGATGGTCTTAATCCGAATATACTTGATGAAGCAAGTGTTTCATATAAATGCGGATGCAGCCGTGAAAGAGTTGTAAGGGCTCTTGCAAGCCTTGGAAATGATGAACTTCAGGCTATGGCTGATGAAAATAAGGATACAGAAGTATGCTGCCATTTCTGTAATAAGAAATATACATTTACTCCGCAGGAAATCCTTGATTTACTTAAAAAAAGTCAGAATCCGCAGTCATCTGATGAGGATAACAAAGCATAATATAATAAAGTAATCCGTCTGAAAAATTTTTTTAAAAAAATTTGAAAAAACTATTGACAAATCAATCTTTATAGTGTATAATAAATCATGTCGCTGAGAGATACAATAAAAAATCCCTTAGCCGGCATGATATGGGAGCATAGCTCAGCTGGGAGAGCATCTGCCTTACAAGCAGAGGGTCATAGGTTCGAGCCCTATTGTTCCCATCATCAATGGCCTGGTAGTTCAGCTGGTTAGAACGCTAGCCTGTCACGCTAGAGGTCGTGGGTTCGAGCCCCATTCAGGTCGTCACGGCTTTAGTCTTTTTGATTATCAGCCATTCATGCGGATTTAGCTCATCTGGTAGAGCGCCACCTTGCCAAGGTGGAGGTAGCGAGTTCGAGCCTCGTAATCCGCTCTTATAAGGCGCTATAGCCAAGTGGTAAGGCGTGGGTCTGCAACACCCTGATCACCAGTTCAAATCTGGTTGGCGCCTCTTTAATATCAAGGCTTTGAGATTATCATCTGAAAGCCTTGATTTTGTAATCTGTTTTAAGTACTGTATTTTAATCCAGTACGTAAATAGCATTCTCGCTAAGTCATTCAGATAGTGTTTTTATCTGTTTGATTATGAGTGTAAAGTTTGTCGCCAAACGAACTATACACTTGTGGGAATGTTTTTTATTCCTCTAAAATTAATTTTATCATGTGTGATTTTAAAAGTCAATATTAGGACAGCAATTTTTTTAAATTGCTGTCCTTTTTTGTTTTTAAAACAGTTTTGCATTCAGAAAATTCTGAATGCTTTTTTTATTGCAAAAATAAATATAAGGAGTGTAACAGATTATGAGTTACAACATCGATAATATAATAAATTTTATACAGAGTGATGTTAATAATACAATACAAATTCCCAAACCTATATTAAAAATAAAAGTAAGTGATAATACGAAGTTAATGTTTTCAACAATTTTTACTGAGTGTGTTAAAAAACAGAATGCTTCAAATAATACATCAGAAACTTTTAAGAAAATAGATAATCTTGTGAAAGAACACATTTCAAAAATAACATATTCGGAAATTATAAATGAATGCTTTTGTGATAGAAAACGTGCAAAAAAGATAAAGCATGAATTAAATATATTGCTTGAAACATTTGATATAACAGAATGTTTTAGTAGCTATAAGGAGTGAGAAAAAATGAAAAAATATCAGATAAATCCTATTTTGCAGCTTATGAACTCAGATATAACATTACATGTCAACCGTCTGCTTGCACACGCAATTGGAATGAATGAAACAATTATATACTCAACATTAATCTCTAAATTTACATATTATTCCATAAAAGAAATGATAGATGATGATGGCTGGTTTTATTCAACCGCACCTGATATACAGGAAAGTACTACCTTTAGTGAGAAAGTACAACGCAGAGCAATAAACAATCTTATTGAAACAGGTTTGATTGAGAGTGAACTTCATGGAATGCCGGCTAAAAGATATTTTAGAATATTGAATAATATTGATTTGCTTGAAAACTTGATAAATAAAGGTGCTGATATAGCAAACAAAATAAAAATTGAAGCAAATGAGAAAAACATTGAAAAAGTTGCAAAAAGAAATAAAAGAAAAGATGATGAAAATAATGAAACTCAGTTCCGCCAAAACGGCGGAACAAGTTCCGACCAAAGGGCAGAACAAGTTCCTCCCAAAGGGCAGGACAAGTTCCGTCAAAATGCAGGAACATGTTCCTGCGAAGTGCAGGACAAATCTAAATCTAATAAATCTAAATCTAATCAATCAGTCTGTCATAGAGCTGAAAATGAAAAAGGCAATATTGACAGACTGACTGACAGACCTCATCAGAAAAGTTTTTCAGAAATTCTTGATGAGATAAACTACAAAAGCAGATTTATGCCTGAATCAGAGAACGACTGTTCTGAACCTGATGCAGAAGCTGTTAAGAAATGTTCTGTTCCGTATGAGTTCAAAGATGATAAAAAAACAATGAAAAGAGCATTAATGTTTCTTTTTGGTTTCAATTATTACTCTGAGGGCATGAACGAACAGGATAAGGAACTGTTTTTGCAGGTAATAACCCTGATTGCAGAAATTGCAGTATCAGACAGCAAGCTTGGAGGCAGGACGGTAAAATATCATGAAGTTATAAGCCGACTCAATGAGCTTATTGCAAACAATATGCTTTATGACTGGTTTCTGAGTTTTATTCCTGAATGGAATACAATCTGTCAGGAAAGAAAAATCAAAAATGTAAGAGCATATCTCAAAGCGTGCATATGGTCATGGCTTAATGAGTATGAAATTATTGAAAATTCACTTTCAAGAAGCATTCCTGAAATAGTTTATTCATCAGATACCTCTGAAACGCAAGGAAATGCCTCTACAAGCGATTTTTGTACATATGTCAAGGAAATTACACCATCAGATAGAAAACCTTGCCATGAGCCTGTCAGACCCAATAGAAACGATTTTGAAAAAACGGAAGAAATCATTGAAAGTTCAATTTCAAAAAATATTCCTGAAAAAGTTTGTTCCTCGGATACTTATGAAACGCAAAAAGATGATTTTCCTGATGAAGAAGCAGATTATTTTTTCAGGCATGGAAAAACTGAAGATGATATGACGGATATGTTTTTAAAGCCGTCAGTGCCTTTTGAAGAAAAGGTTGCATGGCTTGATGAATTTGTTGAAAACTGGAGAAATTCAGAACAGCACTTTATTTTTTCAAGTGTACGGTTTGAATTTGAAAAACGAAACAGCCATGTATGAGTTTGAGAAAATTAAGGATAATGTGAGAATTACCGATGTTGCTGAACGTTATGGAATTAAGGTGCATAATGGAATGTGCTGCTGTCCGTTTCATAATGAAAAAAATCCGTCAATGAAGCTTTATGAGAAACAGGACAGAAATGATAATTTTTATTGTTTCGGCTGTCATAAATCGGGTGATGCTGTAGGACTGACGGCAGGTATTTTCAATATTTCACAGCTTGAAGCGGCAAAAAAGCTTGACAATGATTTTGGTCTTGGAGTTTTCAGAAACGATTCTCAGAAAAAGTCAGATGATTATGAAACAAGCATTAAAATCAGAAAACAGGAAGAAGAATGGGTAAACAGTGCTTTGAAAATCACAAGTGAATATATCCGGATACTTGGCAGATGGCAGGAATGGTACTCTCCGCAGTCGCCAGAAAGTCAGCTGAATCCGCTGTTTGCAGAATCAATTATGCAGAAGGACTATGCTGAATATATCTTTGATAAATTAATTCAGGGATTGCGTGGAGATAATCACAAGTTATATACCGATAATAAACAGGCGGTTATGAAAATTGCACAAAGACTTAAAGAAATATATAGTGATAATTTACATAAAAGTCCTGTTCAGAAAGAATATATCCAAAAACAGAATAAGAAAGGAATGATAAAAAATCATGCTGGGCGATGATGTAGCAAGCACAGGTCTGACTATGACCATGGAAACCGCAAAAATGACAGGAAATGTTATCCTGAAAACAGCTGAAATCATATCGGAGCTGATAAAAATGGTTTCACAGTCGGAAAACAGGGAATTTGAAGTCTGCGGTGAACAGAAAATGCTTTCTTCACTGAGAAAAGGCGGAGAAACTGACAGTGTTACTCTTTCAAAAGATGATTTTGAAAAATTCAGAGAGATTAATAAAAAACAATATGGCAATGATATCGCATATTTTGCGGCTGAACAGCTTGCAAATCCTGATTTTGTTGATGTTCATTTCCTGAAATCCGATGATTCAGCGTTCAAAGCTGTTATGAACAGCATTGTAAATGAAAAACTCAATTTGCCTGACCAGGAGTTTAAAATGATTGAAATGGATAAATTTCAGGTTGAAGGTTTTCAGGAATACTGCATTAAAAATAACATTCAGACGAATTTTCTTGAAACAAAACAAGGAAACATCAAATGTATTTTCAATTCGTGTGATGAGCAGAAAATACAGAAAGCAGCTGAAAATATGTCTGAAATAAGAAATGAACTGAAAAATACCGTTGTGGAAGTCCAGAAAGATAAGAACGGCAGACTGAATTTTGCAGTCAGCGACAGCACACATGGAAAATCAGGGAAATCAATAACCATGAGATTCTGTGAAAAGGAAAAATTTCAGAGAGTTCTTCAGGAACAGTTCGGATATGACAGGATAAAATCAGTTGAAGCCGCCAATATTCTGTCAGCAAAGCTTACATCTGAACAGTCAAAATATTTCCGGAGCGGTTCAAAGCTGACTGAACAGATGGATTATTATGAGCATAATGTAAAATTTGAGAATGATAATCTGCTGACATCTGATTACACATTTACTCAGCTGAAAATGAAAAATGACAATGATATGAAGCTTTCAATAACCGATAAGGACGGAAATTATGTCATTCTGACACAATCGAATACTGACAGGAATCTTGCAGAGGAAAATATCAGGAAATATCTTCAGATAAGCGACAGCGAAAAGCTTGATGCAATCCTTGAAAAAGCTGAAAAACTGAAATTTGCTGACCCTGCACAGAAATTAAAGAGAGGTTCATACATTATTGAACGCACATCAAAAAATAGTATGATTATTTCAGATGGCGAAAGAGCTGCAAGAATAGATATTTCCGATACAAATTCAGCACGGAACATTCTGATAAACAAATTCGGAATATCTCAGAAACAGGCGGATAAAATCATTGCTGACGGCAGAAAACAGAGGGTTACAGACAATCTGCTGAAAAATGCAGGCAGACTTCATGGTCTGTCATCAGGCAGTCCGGTAAAGGACAGGCATATCAACAGAGGTTCAAGAAAATGAAAAAATTAATTGTATTTTATTGCAGGTGGAAGTACTGCATTGTTTCGGGTATGCCTCCATAGTAAAAAATAAAAGGAGGAATGAGCTATAAAACAGCCTAAAAAGCCGGATTTGCTGACAATACTGCTTTATGTTCTGATTGGTGCGGCAGCTGTATATTTCATTGCCGGACTTGGTGCTTGCTGCGATTTGTCAGCAGATGATGCAGGCAAAATTGATTTTAAAGCTGTATCACAGAAGCTTGAAACTACTCTTGTAAACTATAATCTGATATTTGAACTTATGGAAACAAAGGGTTCTTTTACTCAGAAAACTACAATTTTAGGAGTGTTCAGTGCAGGAATATATGCTCTTATGAAATTTACCGGAAAGAAAAAACTGCACAGACGTGGTGAGGAACATGGTTCAGCCAGATGGTCAACTGCCAAAGAAAAGAAATCGCTATGTGATAAGAATAAGAAAAACAATATGCCTGATAATAACATCATACTGACAAATGATGTTAAAATGTCGCTGAACACACGTCAGACAAGAAAAAATCTGAATGTTATGGTTATCGGCGGTTCAGGTTCAGGAAAATCCAGATTTTATGTAAAACCTAATATAATGCAGGCAAATACAAGCTATGTCTGCACCGACCCTAAAGGAGAACTTCTGCGTTCATGCGGAAAATTTCTTGAAAAGCAAGGATACAGGATAAAAGTTTTCAATCTTATTGACATGAGTCATTCGGATAATTACAATCCGTTCCACTATATTTTTGATGCTGATGGAAATTACAGTGAAACATCAGTTATCAAAATGATAAATGTTCTCATGAAAAATACAAAGGAGGGTGACAGCGGAGGCGGTGACCAGTTCTGGGAGGATTCCACAAAAGCATTGCTTTCAGCATTGTGTTTTTATCTGATAGAAATTGAAGATGATGATAAATGTAATTTCTCGGAAGTCATGGCTCTGCTGAAAAAAGCGGAGGTCAGGGAAGGAAATGATGAATTTCAGTCGGAACTTGACCTTATATTTGATGCTGTGGAGCATCCGGAGAAATATGATGAAGAAAAAAGAAAACAGCCGGAATTCAGAGAGCTGCCAAAGATACAGAAATCCGGAAAAGAGTTCATGTGTCTGAAATACTATAAAGATTTCAAAAAGGCAGCCGGAGATACAGCAAAATCAATCCTTATATCAACAGCTGTGAGGTTACAGGCATTCAATCTGCCGAAAGTAAGGGATTTGACTTGCTGTGATACTCTTGACCTGAGTCTTATCGGCGATGAAAAAACAGCATTGTTCATAATAATACCATCATCTGACAATACATTTAATTTTCTTGCAGCAATGATGTATACGCAGTTATTTGATGTGCTTTATGACAGAGCAAATTTTGTGCATCATGGCAGACTGCCTGTTCATGTACGCTGTCTTCTGGACGAATTTGCCAATATAGGTCAGATACCACGGTTTGAGGAGCTTCTGGCAACGATGCGTTCCATGGAAATATCAGCAAATGTAATTCTTCAGAATCTTTCACAGCTGAAAAAGATGTATAAGGACAGCTGGGAGAATGTACTGGGAAACTGTGACAGTATGCTGTTTCTGGGCGGTCAGGAGCTTTCAACTCTTGAGCATATTTCAAAAGCACTGGGCAAGGAAACAATTGATACGGTAAGCCGGAGCAGAAGCAAGGGAAAAAACAGTTCAAGTTCTGTAAATGACGGTATTCTTGGCAGGGAGTTAGGGACAGTTGATGAACTGAAAGTAATGAAAGATGATGACTGCATTCTTTTGGTCAGGGGTATGTATCCGTTTTTCTCAAAGAAATTCAGGATAGAAAAGCATTGTAACTATAAATATCTTGAAGATTATGACAAAAACAATGCATATGAAATTTCTGAAATTCATACCCGAAAATCCGTATGTGATGAAGTTGATGAGAAAATAGCAGAAGAAATATCTGATGTAAAGATTTCCAGTCCGGATATTCCTGTGACAGATGAAATAATTCCGTCAGCAGTTATGACTGAAAATGCTGTTAATCTGTCTGATACAGATTATTCAGAAAGTATTGTAAAAAATGCTGAAACTGATGAGTATGACACCATATATACAAATAATTCTGCCGGAACAGATGCTCTTTTTGATGAGCTGAACAACAGTTCTGATGAGCTTGACAATGCAGATGAAATTGATTTTTTTTAAATGGAGGAATATAGAAAATGTCTGAAAAAAATAAACTTGTTATGAAAAAGAAGAATGAAGCAGCTATGTATAAAATCAGAAAGTATGCTGCGGTAATAATGACGCTTGCATTTGCAGTTTCAGCAATGACAATGCAGTGTTTTGCTGTGACAAATGATTCTGCAAGCTTTGATACAGTAGTATCCTTTATCGTTACATGGGTAAAGAGAATAGGCGGAGTAATCGGATTTATAGGAGCAGTCCAGTTCGGCATGGCATACAGAAATGATGATGCGGACTCAAAAACAAGAGGTCTTATGACTCTGGCTTCAGGATTTATTGTAATTGCAATCTGTATTGCATATGATGCACTTTTCAAACAGTAAATTCTACATATCAACAGGCGGACGCTCCTGAAAAGGAGCGTTGATGCCTGAAATCAGGAGGTTAAGCAATATATATGGATGAAAAATGGGCAGATATACAAGATAAGGTATACGGCTGGTTCTGTACAATTGACAGTACATATCAGTCATCACTTGAGCTTCTGAAAATAAATCCCTTTACGCAGCTTACGCTTGATACAACGCTTTCTTCAGGCATAAAAGGGATTGCACTTACACTTGTAAGTCTTTTTTTCATAGCACAGTTCTGCAATGAGGCGATGTATCTCAGGATTCAGAGCTATGAACAGGTTCTGAAGCTTGTATTCAGGTTTACGCTTGGCAAGGTTTTGGTTGACAATGCATCAAATCTGATGGGAATAATCTATACAAGTTTCAACGGACTTGCTGCAAATCTGTCAGAGAACAGCTATGGATTTATGAGCAAATTTACAGTTGATGCACTTATTTCAAAACCGAAGTCAGCCGGATTTATGGGTATAAACTATATGCTTGAGTATGTAGCATCGCTTCCGGTAATATTCATACTTATCGGTGCGAGCTGGGTGATTTCGCTTGTTCTGATAGGCAGATTGTTTGAAGTAATGATTTATACAATAATAGCACCGATACCTCTTGCAACCTTTGCAGGAGAAGGCTGGACGGAAAGTGTTAAGAATTTTATAAAAAACTATGCAGCAGTATGTCTTCAGGGACTGATTATAATTGTAATGTTCAATGCATTTACACAGATAAGCAGTCTGGCAAATACAGTTGTCGTTACAAGAGAGCCTGACGGAGCGGAAAACTAACCGCTGAAAAGAAAAAGCCCTCAGAAACGCTTACAGAGCGTTTCTGAGAGCTTGCGATTATTCAGTTCCAATAGGGTTTGTGCCTGTTGTGGTATGCTCCACAATTCTGATTATGACTTATGCGGAACGGAAAACGGGTGCGCCAATAGGCTATGGTTAAGAAGTGCATTGTTATCGCTTGCTCAATTGCTCAAATAATTCAGAACCTAACAATCTCAGAGAAGTCCTTGCAACTTCAAGCATAACCATAATCATATCTTTATCATTCCAATGACCACCTTCTCCTTTTGTATAGATAGAGGCAGCTTGCAACATGATAGTTGCACCATTGCATTTAACAAACCTGTTTTCACACAAATTGGTGTTAATAGGCATACCATAATTTGCGGCAGTCAATCTATCAAGTCTGTTGAGTGTTCCATCATTATACACCAATGTCACTACTCTGCCATCAGGTCTTGTAACAGTTACATTTTGTGTCAGGAAATTAGAGCCTTCCAGAAAAAGAATGTACGGGAAATAACGCTCAGCTAACATAAAATTAGCAATTTCATTAACATTTTTGTATGCTCTTTCAATTGCATTTCCTGCTGCCATGAGATCTTGATCGTTTTTCTTTCCAACAAGTTTACCAGCTCTTATGTTCTCAATATCTTTTCCTTGATGCTTCGCTTCAGAAACTAATACAACGTGCCAGTTCCCTTTGTCATCTTTAACTTCAATAATTCCTCCATCGGGTCTAATGCTTGCACTTTCAACAAAAAGAGTTTGTCCGAGGTAGCCGTCGATTTTCTGCAATGTTGCATTAATCTCTTTTTTGGACAAATCCTTCCTATATCGAAAAGTTAGCATGGGGAACTCAAATTCAAGCTGTTTTTTGACAAAGAGAGAGGTGTTACCAACTTCCTTGTCATGAATCTGGGCATCTTCGTGAAAAATAGAGATAGGTCCCTGTCCTTCTTTCTGCTGTGCTGTTAATCTATCTGATTGACCTTTTTTCATGTTTTATTTCCCCCTTTATTCGGCATCGAAAAATTCTGTGGTGTCTTTTACTTTTATATATTCAGCGTTTTGTCCTAAACCTCGCATAAGTTCAAGATGCTTACTGAAAAACTCTATCGAGGTAGGAGAACTATCGCACATAAGGCAATGTCTGCCTTCTTTTATACACACACGTCCAACCGTTCCGCTTCCTGCAAAGAAATCAAGCACAACAGAGCCTGGATATGAAAGTGCTTTAACAAAGCGCTCGATTATTTCTACAGGCTTTTGCGTTGGATGCCCCACACGTTCCTTGCTGTTTCCATTTAATCTATTGATTTCCCATACGTTCGTAGGGTTTTTGCCCTTCATGGTATTCTCAGGATTTAATCTTTTATCTTTCAGAGCCAGTTTAAGATCTTCTTCGGAATACGGCTCTCTCACAGAATCTAAGTCGAAATAATAGTCATTAGACTTAACAAGCCAAATCGCTTCCTCGTGTCTATTTGCAAAGTATCTATGAGCAGACATACCATTTTTATATCGCCATATAATCGTATTTATCAACTTAAATTTCGTATTATGTCTTACATGATGAATAATATCGATTAAATCTCCAGACTTTACATCTCTAAATTGTATTCCGCCAAATATGACCATACTTCCGTTCTTTGAAAGAACTCTATATGCTTCATCAAGCCACTGCGCTGCCCATTCAATGTAATTATCATAGCTATCCCAGCCTGCGAGTTCAAGATTATACGGAGGATCGATACATATTAACTGTACAGACTCATCGGGTATGGTTTTTAAGAACTCACAGCAATCCATGATATTCAAACATATCATAGATTTTTCTGGAAGTTCAAAATCGGCTGCTGTTTTGTGTTTCAGCGTATTGTCTTTACGCATTTTATTTAACGACATCAATGCATGGTTATGATGCGATTTGTTATGAATAGCCATTTATCTATTCCTCTCTCATATATGGTTGTTTGTGTTACAGACATAGTTTTATCAATAATCCTCAAATAGTTGTTTTGACAAGCACCTACTAACGAAAATCCGACAAACTACTCCATATTATTATACCATAAAGGTGCTTCATATGTCAAGTAGTTTGCAAAGACTACAAGATATAAAAAGCAGCCTGAAAAATGCTATTCAGGCTGCTCCCATAAAATTAGCTTTACTCGTGAATTTCTCTCATCAAAGCCACACCGTCCTTGAAGCCGACCTTGTAAGCAGCTCTCATCTCAGCAGCGGCAGTATCGCTCACGCAGTCCAGTATCTTGTGGAATACATCTATCTGCTCTTCGCTCAGAGAGTTTTCAAACGGTATACACAGCTTGTTAAACTCCTCCGAGAACTCTGCGGCGTGAATATCTCCCACACGGAGGTTGTAAATCATATCAATCATTGTAAGCACCCTTTCGGTAATAGTTTCAGCTTGCTGTACCTGTCTTACAATGTTTGTCTGAAAACTTCTTTATGCCTACTGTCGTAAGATACAGGAATTGAAACAATAAATCAGGCTCTCACTGATTTAAGATACGCTTCAAATGCAGGTAAAGCGGTGCTTAATACCGGAAAAACAACAGCAGCAGCTCTTGAAAAGCTTTATAATATGCCGAAAAATACAGCTGAACGTGCCGGAAAAATAAAACGCAGTGTGCAGAAAGTATCGAAAGCTGCAAAATATACAGGTTCGGTAATAAAAAAAATAATACAATCATCAACAGGCAAATATCTTGCATTAATCATACTTGTATTTATAATTATACAGCTTGTAATAACAGGTTTCATGTCGTTGTCAATGACGCTTCAGAACAGTTTTAGCTGGCTTGCAGATGATAATGATATTTCAAGGAATATTACTGATGTTGTAAAGGATTATGAAAAAATCATAAAGGATTATGTCAGCAGAAAGGAAAGCGAAATTGAAGATATATACTACAATTTTGAATGTGACAGACGTGAATATGACGGAACTGAAATAACAGAATTCAGAACTGATTCCTTTAATATAGATGATATGAAAATAGACATCAAAAACACTGACAGATATGCTCAGGTGCTTGCAGTATGTGCAGTTCAGAGATACAGACAGCTTGATAATCTGTCAGCGATATCGGATAATGAATTTCCTCAGCTTAAATTTACAGATGAAAATATTCATGACATAATAGACAGATTCTATAAATTTGAACATGGAACAAGAAAAGGCAGCTGTCCGCATTATGATTGCTGCTGTTACGGGGATATCATGACAGACGGAGATGTAAATGATACCATATGGTCATCAACGGTGTGGTACTGCGATGTATATTATCATGGCTGCCGTGAAATAACTGAATGGGTTCAGAAATATGAGAATTCAGATGAGTGGAACTGGGATACTGTATGGTCCGGAAGCCGTACATTCTGCGACAATACCAATCATGAGTATCTTACAGGAAATATGGAGAATTACAGCTGTCAGGGAGTCATGTATAAATTAAGTTTCACTGAAAAGGAAAAGGAACTTTACAATATCTATTATGAACAGCTGAAAATTATTTTTGAGGAGATGCAGAAATGAACAGTCCCAAAAAGAAAAAGAATAAACGCAGATTTACAGTTATAATGTCAGCTTTGCTTACAGTTTCAGTCGTTATTTTGAATATCGTATTTGAATTAACCGGCAAATCAGGTACAGTCATTCAGATGATAAAAGGACTGCATATTGGAATAATAGATATGATTTTTCTTGCCGTGACAGGTGCAGCATTGCTTGTCATACGCTTTATAAACAGAAAGGGAAAGTAAATTATGAAAAAAAACAATCATGAAAAAATTGAATTGCTTGAGAAAAAGCTTGAAAAGCAGCTTGAAAATAAAAAACGTCTTGAGAATGAAATCAGCTGTAAAAATCAGCAGCTTTCAGAACTCAGTGAAGCTATATGCAATATGGAAAACAGTATAAAGGCTCTGAAACTTGAAAATCTTGAAGCAGCCGTTTCAGAAAAATACAGCATGAAGCCTGATGAGTTCTATAATGCTGTGATAAATGGAGAAATGAATATCAGAACCGGCAGTAATACCGGCAATGTTTACAGTTTTTCTGAAATACGAACAGAAAGGAATCCGATTAAATGAAACTGGTAATTGCAGAAAAGCCATCAGTGGCACAGACTATTGCAAAAGTGATAGGTGCTTCAAAGCGAGCTGACGGATATCTTGAAGGCAGTGGATACATAGTATCATGGTGCATAGGTCATCTCATATCACTTGCAAATCCTGAAATGTATGATGAAAAGTATAAAGTATGGAGTTTTGACAATCTGCCTGTTATTCCTGACAGCTGGAAATTCAGAATACTTTCATCAACAGAAAAACAGTTTCTGATTTTGAAAAAGCTTATGCTTTCAGATGATGTTGATGAAATTATCTGTGCCACAGATGCAGGACGTGAGGGCGAATGCATATTCAGATATGTATACAGCTGTACAGGCTGCCGGAAGCCGTTCAGAAGATTGTGGATTTCATCAATGGAGGATAAAATTATCCGTGAAGGCTTTGATAATCTCAGGAACAGCAATGATTATGATAATCTGTATAGTGCAGGATTTGCGAGGGCAAAAGCAGACTGGCTTGTCGGAATGAATGCCTCAAGGCTTTTTTCAGTAAGATATGGCAGTCCTCTGCATATCGGACGTGTCAGCACGCCTACACTTGCCATGATTGTAAAGCGTGATGATGATATACAGAATTTTGTAAGCAGAAAATATTTTACAGTCATAATCGACTGCCGGACATTCAAAGCGGAATCAGAACGAATTGATGATGAAATCAAGGCAAAATCCATTGCTGATATGTGTAATGGAAAAAATGCTGTTGCTGCCGGAATAAAAAAAGAAATCAAAACAGTCAGACCGCCGGAACTTTTTGATATTACATCACTCCAGAGAGAAGCAAACAGGCTTTATGGATATACAGCAAAACAGACTCTTGACTATACTCAGTCGCTTTATGAAAGCAAGCTTGTTACATATCCGAGAACTGACAGCCGCTATGTTACTGACGGAATGAAAGATACTCTTGAGGAAGCTGTCAGGCTTGCAGCCGGTATACTTGATTTTGAAACTGAAAATATTGATATACAGCATTGTATCAATAATAAAAAAGTTTCAGACCATCATGCCATTATAGTCACACCGGATATTAAAAACAAAGATACAGCTGAACTTCCGGAGGGCGAAAAAAATATACTTATGCTTATAGCTTCTAAAATAGTGCTTGCAGCCCTTGAACCGTATAAATATGAAAATATAAAAGTAACAATTGAATGTGAAAATAATTTATTTTATGCATCTGGAAAAAGCGTTCTGAATTATGGCTGGAAATCAGCTGAAACAAAATTTCAGGAAAACAGTGAAAAAACTCTGCCTGAAATAAGTGAAAATCAGGTTTTTGAAATGATTTCATCTGAAAAGGCTGAACATTGGACAGCTCCGCCGAAAAGATACACAGAGGATACGTTGCTTTCTGCAATGGAAACCGCAGGCAATTCTGATTACGATAATCCTGAAACAGAGAAAAAAGGTCTTGGAACTCCTGCAACAAGAGCCGGTATTATAGAAAATCTTGTAAAACATGAATATATAAAGAGAGATAAAAAGAATATCATTGCAGCCGAAAAGGGAATTAATCTTATAAATGCTGTTCCTGATGAAGTAAAATCAGCAAAACTTACTGCTGACTGGGAGATGTTTTTGCAGGATATTGAAAAAGGCAGGAAAAATTCAGATGAATTTCTTAAAGACATTGAGGATTTTATAGGCAATATTGTATCAAAATACAGCGAAAAAGCCGATGCTTCATTATTTTCATCAGACAGAATACCACTTGGCAAATGTCCGAGATGCGGAAAAAATATCTATGAGGGAAGAAATAATTATTATTGTGAAGGCGGCTGCGGATTTTCTCTGTGGAAGGAATTTAAAATACCTGATACCGTATTGTCAGCAAAACAGGTAGTTGAGCTGCTTGCGTCAGGCAAAGTAAAATTGAATGCCGTTTCAAAGGATAAAAGAAAATATACTGCGTTTTTCGCAATTGAGGATACAGGAAAGTATATAAATCTTAAAATGATACATGAGGAAAAGGTATATGCCGGAAAATGTATAAGATGCGGAAAAAATATCTATGAGGGCGAAAAAGGCTATTACTGTGAATCCGGCAGGAACGGCTGCGGATTTATACTGTGGAAAAATCAGCGTTATCCTGAAACTGTAATAAAGCTTAAAAATGCAAAGGAACTCCTTTCAGATAAGAAAATTTCAAGAATTTCATACAAAGATAAATCAGGAAATACTGAAAAAGCTGATTTCAGAATTAAAGATACAGGAAAATATATAAATCTTGAATTTGCAGAGTGAAAAGTGTGTCATTATGACACACTTCAGAAAGGAGCTGAAATATGGAATATAAAAATTCAAGATATGAAACAGCGAAGAAAAACTGGGACGAGATTATCGGAAATCTGCAAAATAACAAGCAGAAACTTGCCGAATATTTTAAGTTTTCAAGCCGACTTTACAAGCATTCTTTCAGTGATGCTGTTATGATATACAAACAGAATCCCAAAGCAACAAAAGTTCTTGAACTTAAAGAATGGAACAGGCTTGGAAGATATGTAAACAGAGGTGCTGTAAGCATTGCTGCATTCGGAAAAGGTCATAAATGCAGACATTTTTTTGATGTAAGCCAGACAAACGGCAAAAAAGAACCTGCATTGTGGTCGATGGACAAACAGGTTGAAAATCAGCTTATAAAAGCTGCAAATGAAAAATATAATGCTGATTATAAAAGTCTGAAAGAAGTTATCGCCAAAGCGAGTATTGAAGCAATTAATAATAATATTATGGAATTTGCAGATAAAATTTATAGTATGAAACTGAATGCGGAACAGCTTAATGAGTATAAAAAATCTGTTGTATCAGCTGCAAGATATATAGTAGGCAACAGATGTGAACTTGGAAGCAATAAAATTGAGGCTGTAACAGGAATCAATCTCAGAGCAGTTGATTTATGCAGAAACAAAGCCGATTTTATTAATTACTGCGACCTTGTTCAGCGTTCAGCTAAAGAAGCACTGCTAAATCTTGAAAGAGATATTATAAAGCTTATAAAACAGAACCGTATTAATGCTGCTCCGGTTTACAAAATGCCTTTCAGCCTGAATGATTCGGTTGAAATTGAAAATGACATATATAAAATCAGCAATATTGATGTAAAATCAGGCAGAGTTCTTGTGACATCACTGTCAGACGATAAAAAACTTAACAAATCAGTGGAAGAAATGACTGTTTACTGTCTGAATGAGGAAAAACATGAACAGGATATACTGAATGCGATAGATACAGTACTTGAAAACAATAATCAGATTATAGTGAATAATACACCGGTCAGTGTTTCAGATGTTCCTCCTCTGACCGAAGAAAAATTAAATGCAGATAAAAGTCAGCAGCTTAATCTTTTTGATGTGCAGAAAAAAGAACCTGAAATTAAAATTGAAGAAAATCAGAGTGTAAAGCCTGAAAATTATCGTTTCAGTTCAGAAAATATTGTTACAGGTGCAAAATCCAAATACAAAGCAAATATTGAAGCTATAAAAACATTGATGAAGATTGAAAATGAAAACAGATATGCAACAGCTGAAGAACAGAATATACTTGCCGGATATTCAGGGTGGGGAGGAATTTCTCAGGCATTTGATTCAGATAATCCCAAATGGAAAAATGAATATGAAGAACTGAAAAATCTGCTGCCGGAAAATGAATATGCTGATGCAAAGGCTTCATCACTGACAAGTTTCTATACTCCTCCTGAAATTGCTGACGGAATATATCAGGCTCTTGAACAGTTCGGCTTCAAAGGAGGAAATATTCTTGAACCAAGTATGGGTATCGGAAACTTTTTCTCAAAAATACCGGAACAGATGAGCAGAAATTCAAAATTATACGGTGTTGAAATTGACAGCATAAGCGGAAGAATTGCTGAAAAACTGTATCCTGATGCAGATATTCAGATAAAAGGATTTGAAAAAACAAATTTCAGCAATAACAGCTTTGATGCAGTAATAGGGAATATACCTTTCGGAGATTTCAAGGTTTTTGACAGGGATTACAATAAATATGGCTTTAAAATTCATGATTATTTTGCTGCAAAATCAGTTGATAAAATAAAACCGGGTGGTATTGCAGCCTTTGTAACATCAAAATTTACAATGGACAAGCAGAATGAAAAAACACGTATGTATCTTGCAGAACGCTGCAATCTGCTTGGTGCAGTAAGGCTGCCTGACAATGCTTTCAAGGCAACTGCCGGCACAGAGGTCACAACGGATATACTCTTTTTTCAGAAACGTGATACACGTACGATTGATGTGCCTGACTGGGTTCATATATCAGAAACAGCTGATGGAATACCATGTAATAAATATTTTGCTGATAATCCTGATATGATACTCGGAAAAATGGAGTTTGACAGAAGAATGCAGGAAAAGTATGGTTCTGAAAGCAAAGCAACAACCTGTACCGCAGTATATGATGATTTAAGTGAACAGCTGAAAAATGCAGTATCAAAAATACAGGGAAAAATCAGGACTGCTGCGGCTGACAGGGTAAATGACAGGATACCTGAAACTATTCCGGCAGACCCGTCAGTGCGTAATTTTACACATACACTGGTTAATGGTCAGCTGTACCACAGACAGAATGAAGTTATGGTAAAGGTTGATGTTCCGGCTAAAAAGCTTGACAGAATGCTCGGACTGCATAAAATAAGACAGTCTGCAATGGCTGTTATCAATGCTCAGAGTGAAGGCTGTACAGATGATGAACTGAAAAATTTACAGAAAGAACTCAATTATGTCTATGACAGATTTGTTAAAAATTATGGTCATATAACTGATAAAAGCAATGCACAGGCGTTTCAGAATGATGATGATTACAATACTCTTGCAGCATTTGAAATTACAGATAAAAAAACAGGAGAAGTAAAAAAAGCTGAAATATTTACAAAAAGAACTATAACTCCTGAAATTGAAATTACAAGAGTCGA
Organism: Ruminococcus sp. UBA5884; assembly: GCA_002431975.1. GTDB lineage: Bacteria > Bacillota > Clostridia > Oscillospirales > Ruminococcaceae > UBA5884. Next base: position 4,421 of record DJFA01000046.1, on the reverse strand, counting down.
TACTCCGGAAGAGGCACTTCAGGTATCACTTAACCGCCTTGGCAGAGTAGATATTGAATATATGTCTGAACTTTCACAGACAGAGCCGCAGCAGCTTATAAATAAACTCGGAAACAGAATTTACAGAAATCCTGTCTATGCTGATAATGAAAAATCATGGTCAGGATATGAGGAGGCAAGCGAATATCTTTCAGGAAATATACGTCAGAAAATTGAAATTGCAGAGCTATATGCAGAAAAAGATAAAAGCTATGAAAGAAATATAGCTGCACTCAGGGAAAATCTGCCTCAAAAAATAGAAGCAAACGATATATCGGTAAGAATAGGTGCTAACTGGATTGAAGAAAAGGATTACAGCAGATTTTTTGAAGAATACGCAAAGGCTGATATGCGTTATCATAATTTAAGACGTACTCCGGATGGAGAATACAAGATTGAAAACAAATCAGGCGACAGAAGCGTGAATGCAATATCAAATTTCGGCACTTCAAGAATGTCAAGCTATACAATATTTGAAAATCTGCTTAACAACAGGGATATTGTCATCAAGGACAGAAAAACAGTCAATGAAAAGGAAGTTTTTTATGTAAATCAGAAGGAAACCCGGCTTGCAAGGGATAAAGCAGTAAAAATGAAAGATGCTTTTAAAAAATGGATATGGAATGATATTGACAGGCGTGAAAAATATGTTGAAAAGTATAACAGACTATTCAATTCCATTAAAGGGCGTGAATATGACGGTTCATATCAGACATTTCCCGGAATGAATCCGGCTGTTGAATTAAGACCGCATCAGAAAAATGCTGTACTCCGTGCGAAACTTGGAGGAAATACACTGCTTGCACACTGTGTCGGGGCAGGGAAATCCTTTGAAATGGATACGGCTGTAATGGAAAAGAAAAGACTCGGACTTATCAGCAAAGCCTGTGTGGTTGTTCCTAAACATCTGACGCTTCAGACCGCTTATGAATGGCAGCGTTTATATCCCGGTGCAAAACTGCTTGTTGCATCTCCAAAGGATTTTGAAAAGAATAACAGACAGCAATTTATCGCCAAATGTGTTACAGGAGATTATGACGGCGTTATAATGAGTTTCAATCAGTTTGAAAAAATTCCTATGTCAGATAAATATAAAGAGAATTTTATAAAAAAACAGATAGACAGACTTGATGATATTATTAATAGTATATCTGAAAGAAACAGTATAAAAGATATTGAAAGAGCAAAGAAAAATCTTGAAAACAAGCTCCAGAAACTCACAGACGGTCAGAAGGATAATTCTCTTACCTTTGAACAGCTCGGATTTGATTATCTTGTGGTTGATGAAGCTCATAACTATAAAAATTGTCTTGTGGTTTCCAAAATGTCAAATGTTTCAGGAGTACAGACAACAGGTGCTGCAAAATCTGAGGATATGCTTATGAAAACTCAATATTTAAATGAAAAATATGGCTATAAAAATGTTCTCTTTGCAACAGGCACGCCTGTTTCCAATTCAATGACTGAACTTTATTCAATGACACGGTATTTAAGGAATGATTTGCTTGAAAATTCAGGACTGCATAATTTTGATGACTGGGCATCGAATTTCGGAGAGGTGGTTTCACAGCTTGAAATGAAGCCTGCCGGAGATGGTTTCAGAATGAAGAATCGTTTTTCAAAATTTACAAATATACCTGAACTTATGCAGATGTATAAGGAATTTGCAGATATAAAAACTCCTGATATGATAAAGCTTCCAGTGCCGGAAATGAAAACCGGCAAACCGATAATTGTCACATCAAAACCTGATGATATGCAGAAAGCATATATGAAAGAACTTGCTGCACGTTCTGAAAAAATTCACAGCGGCAGCGTTGACCCACGCACTGACAATATGCTTAAAGTAACTCATGAAGCAAGACTGCTCGGACTCGACAGCCGATGTATAAACAGAAATTCTGTACCAAGTCCTGACAGCAAAGTCAATAAAATGATTGATAATCTTGAAAAGATATATAACGATACTGAAAATAATAAAGGTATACAGATAGTATTCTGCGATATAGCGATAAATGAAGATGATGAGCATTTTTCTGTATATAATGCTGTAAAACAGGAGCTTGTAAAGCGTGGAATGCCTGAAAATGAAATATGCTTTGCGGGAGATGCAAAAACAGATAAGGCAAGGTCTGAAATGTTTGAAAAGTTAAGACATGGCGAAAAACGAGTTATAATAGCTTCAACTTCAAAGCTTGGAACAGGTGCTAATATTCAGGACAGAGTGGCTGCAATACATCATCTTGATATTCCATGGCGACCCAGTGACCTCGAACAGCAGAACGGCAGGGGATTAAGACAGGGAAATATGTTTCAGGAAGTGGGAATTTATCATTATGTAACCGAAAATACTTTTGATGCATATATGCTTGGAATTATTACCAATAAAGCAAAGTTTATCAATCAGGTTATGACATCAAAAGAACCGGCAAGAGTAAGTGAAGATGTTGATGAAATGGTGCTTACATATTCGGAAATGCAGGCAGTTGCAAGCGGAAATCCTCTTATAAAGGAAAAAATAGAACTTGATAATGAAATATCAGGTCTTAAAATGCTTGAATCAGAATATCATAAAAACCGCTATGATATGCAGGAGCTTGCAGAGAGAACTCTGCCTGAAACAATCAGACAGAATACTGAACTGCTTAAAAAAGCTGAATCCGATTTACAGACGTATAAGCAGAATAAACCATCTGATTTTGAAATCAGAATCGAAGGAACTGTATACAACGAACGTGCAGAAGCCGGCAAGGCAGTCGAAAAAGCTCTGATTAAATGCAGTATGTCGGATAAACCGGTTAAAACAGGAGAATATGCAGGATTTGAACTTTCAGTTGAGTATAACCACAGTGATTTGCTTGCTTCTCCGTATACAGCCGTGCTTAAAGGTGAGCTGCGGTATTCGGCAGATATTTCACTGAAAAATGATATCGGAAATATACGCAGAATAGAAAATCTTGCTTCATCACAGATAGAACAGCGTATAGAGAAAATTAAAGGAATACTTGACAAGGCAAGAGAAAATCTTGAAGCTGCCAGAGATGCATTAAGCAAGCCGTTTGAATATGCGGACAAGCTTGCAGACAAAATAAATCGCCTTAATGAAGTGAATCATAAACTTGGTACTGACAAGGCTGAAGATGATATTCCTGTTTCAGATGAAGCAGAACCAAAGATATCTGAACAGAAGAAATCATTCAGACCTAAACGATAAACAGAGAGGAAATTGTTTAATATGAAAAAATTTATAGGATTAATTGCATTGGCTTTGATGCTGTCAGGTATCAGCGTATTTGCTGAGGCTGATGAAACAGAATATGATTATTTTATTATGGAAGATGAAGTTACGCTTGAGAAATACATCAATAAGGAGGCAGAAGAAATAATTATTCCGGATTATATTAAAGTTATTGGCAAAAATGCATTCAGAGATTGTATAAATCTTAAAGCAATTACTATTCCGTCAACGGTTAAATGCATAGAGGATAATGCCTTTATGAACTGCAAAAGCCTTGAATCAGTCAGAATGACAAACAGTGTTGAAGTAATCGGTGACAGTGCATTTGCATACTGTCCTGAACTGAAAGAATTTGTTGGTTCTGTAAACGCATTCAACAAGGGTTTTAATGGAGATGTTTTCGGAAATTATCAGATATCTGACGATAAAATCAGAACAAAAGATGTAAAATTAAGTTTTGCTGAATATGATGAAAATACTCCTTATATTGAACCAAATGATATATATAAATATCCTCATGATACATATCCTGTGAAAATAAGCAGTGATTCAGTTGTTTCAATAGAAATGCCTGACTATATATTATCATTGCCATGTGATGCGGTTCGTTGTCCGAATCTTGAAACAATTAACCTCAATAAAGTATTCTATGCCAAAGAAGGCTTTATTGCACCTATTGCACCGCTGTCAGATGTAACAGCGTATATTTCTGATATCTATTATGACGGTATCGGTACTCCGATTAAAGAATCGTATAAACAGTGTATAAGGCTTGGAATCCGTGTTGTATCAGATGATAAATCAACTATGCTCGGAGATGTGAACTGCGATGGTGACATTGATGTTCGTGACGTTACAGCACTCAGGCAGTATATTGTAAAACTTATTGACCTTGATGAACAGCAAATGCTGAGTGCAGATATTATAGGTGACGAAAATGTTGATATGAAAGACCTTGGACAGCTTTTGAAGTATATGATAAAAGTAATAGATACTTTTGTTTAGATGTTAAAAATTTAATGATAATCCCCGTCTGTTAAGATGGGGATTTTTTCATGGAATAAGTTGTGTAATCAGAAAAATAAGATTTAAAGTGATTTTATAATATTTTTGCGTAATTGTATTGACAAAAATTATTTAATCA
>DJFA01000009.1 GCA_002431975.1 Ruminococcus sp. UBA5884 | reverse complement strand
TTAAATTCTCCATAGTTCATCATCTCATTATAATTTAATTTTTTGAGTATAAGCCGGATTATTTTTATTATATATATTTTATCATATTTTTCTTGCCAAATCAAGTTTATAATTGATATTATGCTTTTTAAAGTAGATTTTTTCATTTGAATATTCAATAAGTTATTGTATTCTTTGGTATACTATGGTATAATAAAAAAAATTATCTGCTTTTAATTACAGGAGGATATACAAATGAAAAAAATATTGTCATTATTGTCAGCACTTGCAATAATCTGCACCATCCCTATGATTAATATAATTGATGTAAATGCACTTGAAGCTGCAACCATGGAAGAATACAATACACAAATTAAAGAAAAAGACGAATTTCCAAATCCTGATGAAAAATATACTGAGATAACAGAAAACAATCTTGTATATCATCTGTACAATGAATATGCTGTTCTTTATGAATGTAAAGATAGAGAAATTACAGAAATTGAAATTCCTGCTGAAATAAAAGGACTGCCTGTTACAGGAGCAGTTGATTCACCATTTGGTTTTTGCAGAAATCTGAAAAAAATCACCTTACCTGATACTTTTGAGAATTTTGAATTTCATGATTTAACCTGTACAACAGTTACAAAACTTTCAAGTCAGAACACCGATATTCTTATTCCATCTGTTTCAGAAGTGATTGTTTCAGAAACCAATCCATATTATACTTTAAAAGATGGTATGATTTACACAAAAGATATGAAAACTCTTATTGGATGCCCTCCTGCTATGAATATAAAGGAATTGAAAATATCTGAACAAACAGAAACAATCAGCGATTATGCATTTTTCAGCTGCTTTAACCTTGAAAAGGCTGTAATTCCTGCAAATGTCAAACACATAAATAATGGTGCTTTTACGGCTTGTATCAATCTTAAAAACATTGAATTTCCTGAAAGTATAACATCTGTTTCAGGTGGAATTTGTTATTGCTGCGTGAGTCTTTCAAATGTTGTATTTAAAGGTGAAATCGAAAAAATTGGATATAATGCATTTGAAAATTGTTATTCTCTTGATTCCTTTGATATTCCTGAAACAGTTTCATATATAGGAAACTGTGCGTTTGAAATGGCAGGATGTATAGAAAATATTAATGGTATACACTACGTCAATAACTGGGTAGTCGGCAGTGATGAGGAAATTGAAAATGCAGACATAAAAGAAGGAACAACAGGAATTGCAGAATTATCTTTTTTTACAAGAAGTTATATAAATTATATAAATGTGCCTTCTTCTGTAAAACATATAAACTATGTTGTTTTTGGTCAGATAAATAGCGAAAAAATATCAAGACTTGATTACAGATGCTCTTTTATCGAAGAAAAAACAATTGCTGCAGCAAAAACTACAAAGGATTTTTATATTTATGACCCCAAATGTGATATATATGACAGTGATAAAACAATTCCAGCTGAATATAAATATCAGCAGTCAGTTAATACTGATACTGATAATGCTTTTGGTATTATTCACAAAGAATATATAACAGACAATACCATAATCCATGGTTTTGAAGGTTCTACTGCACAGGCTTATGCTGAGAAATATAACCGAAAGTTTAAAGTAATCAGAGAAAGCAGCTCAATTAAAGGAGATATTAATGCAGATGGTTCATTCAATGCCGCAGATATTATTCTTTTAAACAGATGGATACTTGATGCTGATGATACAGAGCTCTCTGACTGGAAAGCAGCTGATTTGCACGAGGACGGAAAACTTGATGTACTTGACATTTGTAAGATGAAGCATGAACTTATAAAATAACAAAAGACTCATTCAGCTTTTATTGCTGAATGAGCTTTTTGTTTATATCATCTATATTTATCTGATAAAAGAGTATATACAGCATAAAATTATATGAAAATAAAGAATTTCCATTGACAAAATTAATTTTCGTATGTATAATATCAATATAACCTATATGAATAATATGAAATAAAGGAGATATCTGTTATGGCTTGCTTTATAGTACCTGTCGCAGAAGCTGTTGTTACTTCCGCTGCTGCACATATTCTTGAATCAAAGGGAAAAAAATCAGGAAATGAAAATACCACTCATTTTTCAGGCAAATTAAAATGGCTTTCAAATCTTTTGTGGGGCGGTTCATCACTGCTTGCCTTTGAACATATCTGGCACGGTGAAATAAAACCATTCTTTCCGTTTCTTACAGCTGCGGAAAATCCTGACTCATTCAATGCAATGATACATGAAATATCAACTGTTGGTGTTGGTATGTCGCTTATTGTAACTGCCGCATGGATAGGTATGCTTGCTGTTTCAGAGGCGGCAGACAGGAAACTGAAGGAAGGTGAACAGCTGTGACGCTTTTAATAACTCTTATTGCAGCGGTTGTCTGTACTGTCATATGGTATAAAAATGCTCCGGAAGACAAGATGCAGGTTTCTACTCTGTGTTTTATATACTGGGGAGCAGCTCTGATGTGGCTTGCAGATGCAGTTTCTGAATACATTGAAACGGAAGCAGAATTTTTTTCACCGTCCGCATACGATATGCTCAATGATGCCTTTTTAGGAATTTCCGCAGTTGCTCTCGGACTGGTAATATGGATTGTAAAATTACTCATAACAGACCCCAAACACATATTCAGAAAAAAATAGCAAGGATTTTATAAAAGGAGTATAAATATAATGAGCAAACATAAACATATACATTCCCATCGTGCATTAATAGGATTTGACAAGCATGGCATTCCAACAATTGTAGCAAAGGCTGACCATCAGGAAGAACTCGACAACGACCCAAATGCTTTTATCCGTGACTACATGAATGCTGTTGCTGAATACAAAAAGACTTTTCCATCAAAACAGAATGTTATTGACCAGACTCCCGACCCTGCTGTAAAGGAAATGCTTCTGCGTTCTGAACAGCTGGGAATTGATACAGCATTTGACAGATTTGACAAACAGAAACCTCAGTGTAATTTCGGACTTGCCGGAATCTGCTGTAAAATATGCAACATGGGGCCATGCAGAATTACTGCAAAATCTCCACGAGGCGTATGCGGTGCAGATGCTGATTTGATTGTTGCAAGAAATCTTCTTCGTTCTGCCGCCGCAGGAGCTGCTCAGCATGGTATGCACGCAAGAGAGGTTATACTCTCACTCAAATGGGCAGCAGAGGGCAAACTTGATATTCCTATTATGGGAGAACAGAAAATAAGGTCAACTGCTGAAAGCTTCGGTATACCAACAAAACACCGCACTATAAAGAAAATTGCCATTGATTTGGCAAATGTGCTTCTTGAAGATTTATCACGCACCGAACCTGATGAATATAAAACTATAAAAGCCTGTGCTCCTCCTGAACGTCAGGAAGTATGGAAAAACCTCGATATTCTGCCGATAAGTGCTTATCATGAAGTTTTTGAGGCTTACCATAAAACAGGCTGTGCTATAGATGGTGACTGGAAAAGCATTATGCAGCAGTTCCTCAGATGCGGACTTGCTTTTACTTTTTCAGGCGTTGTAGGAGCAAATATCGCAACAGACAGCCTTTTCGGAGTCGGTGACAGAGTAACTTCAAAGGTAAATATCGGTGCTTTGAAAAAAGGCTATGTCAATATTGCCGTTCATGGACATCTCCCTACACTTGTAAGCCAGATTGTAAAAACAGGTCAGGAAGAAAAATTTATAGAACTTGCAAAATCCAAAGGAGCAAAGGGTATACGCTTCTATGGGATATGCTGTTCCGGACTTTCGGCAATGTACCGCTATGGCGGAGTAATTCCGCTTTCAAATGCTGTTTCTGCTGAACTGGTTTTAGGTACAGGTGCATTGGATTTATGGGTTGCTGATGTGCAGGACGTTTTCCCGTCAATTATGGAAGTTGCAGGATGCTTTAAGACAACTGTTGTAACAACAAGTGATTCTGCAAGACTTCCCGGAGCTGAACGCTATGAATATGACCATCATCATTCAAATATCGCTGAAACAAAGGCTCTGGCTGAAAAAATTGTTACACGAGCAATCGAAAGCTTTGAACAGCGTAAAGGAATACCTGTATATATTCCGCCGTATGAAGTTGAAGCAGAAGTTGGTTTTTCCGTTGAATATGTTCATAAACGCTTTGGCAGCATGAAACCTCTTGCTGACGCTCTCAAATCAGGAAAAATTCTCGGAATTGTAAACATGGTCGGCTGTAATAATCCAAAAGTTTTATATGAAAAGGCTATTGTTGATGTTGCTGATGTTTTATTGAAAAACAATATTCTTATCCTTTCAAACGGCTGTGCCTCATTCCCGCTTATGAAGCTCGGATACTGCAATACTTCAGCACTCGAAAAAACAGGCGAAAGCCTTAAAGAATTTTTATCCCCTGACCTGCCGCCGGTATGGCACGTCGGAGAATGTATTGACAATACACGTTCAACAGGAATTTTTGCCGGAATTGCCGGAGTTCTCGGAAAAAATCTTTATGAAATGCCTTATGCATTCACATCTCCTGAATGGGGCAACGAAAAAGGTATAGATGCCGCTCTTGGATTCCGTCTTATGGGCATAAACTCATATCATTGCGTTGAAGCTCAGATTTATGGTTCAAAAAATGTAATAGAATTTCTCAAAGATGGTACAAGAGATTTACTGGGTTCTGTAATGCACGTTGATACCGACCCTGTAGAACTCGGAAATAAAATTGTTGAAGACATAAAGGCTAAACGTAAAAAACTTGGCTGGGACTAATTTACAGAAAAAGAGTTGATATTTATGAAGAAAATCATTTCCATTCTTACCGCCGGACTGCTTGGTATTTCTCTTGCAGCCTGCGGAAAAAAATCAGATAGTAAGGATACTGTAAAAATCGCTTATCTGCCTATCACACATTCACTTGCTGTTCTTGAAACTGCTGATGAGCTTGCTGAAAAAAGCGGCTTGCAGGTTGAACTCGTAAAATATGGTTCATGGAATGAGCTTATGGACGCTCTTAATTCCGGACGTGTTGATGGTGCATCTGTACTGATTGAACTTGCCATGAAGTCCAAAGAACAGGGAGTAGGCTTGAAAGCTGTTGCTCTTGGTCATAAGGACGGCAATGTAATTGTTGTATCAGATGATATAAATTCTGCTGAAGATTTGGCAGGAAAAACAATAGCTATACCTCACAGACAATCATCACATAACATACTTTTAAATGATGCTCTCGCAACAGCCGGTCTTACTGTTGATGATATAAATGTTACTGAACTTGCACCGACTGAAATGCCGGCTGCTCTTGCCGCAGGACAGATTGACGGCTATTGCGTTGCTGAACCTTTCGGAGCAAAGGCAGTTTCAATCAATGCAGGAAAAGTTCTCTTTACATCTGAGGAACTCTGGAAAGATTCTCTTTGCTGCGGACTCGTTCTGACTGATAAATTTATTGAGGACAATCCTGAAGATGCAAAAAGTTTTACTGAAAGCTATAAACAGGCAGGAAAAAATCTGACAAAGGATAAGGCTCTTGAAGTAGCTGAAAAATATCTTAATCAGGATAAAGATGTACTTGAATTGTCATTGCAGTGGATTTCATATGATAACCTTGATATAACAGAAGAAGATTATAATCTGCTTACTGAAAAGGTAAAAGCATACGGATTATCTGATACTCCCCCATCATATGCTGACTTTGTAAAAAAAGATTTCTGAAAAAAAGAGAGCTGATACATAATGAAAAAAATACTTTCCATAAAAAATGTAGTTATCTCACTCATACTGCTGCTTGGAATATGGCAGCTGATATACACTTTAACTGATTTCAGTGATGCATTGTTCCCGTCACCGTTACAGTCATTCAAAGCATTGGCTGAAATGATTTCAAGCGGAGTGCTGTTTGAACATATCGGAGCAAGTATGTACCGGTTTGCTGCAGGATATATAAGTTCTGTAATTATCGCTGTTATGCTGGGACTTATTCTCGGAAGACTGCCTGAAGTTTTTCAGTATATCAATCCGGCAGTGCAGCTGCTCAGACCTATTTCACCAATGGCATGGATGCCTTTTATAGTTCTTTGGTTCGGAATAGGAGATATTCCGGCAATCGTTATAATTTTTATAGCAGCCTTTTTCCCTGTACTGCTTTCAACTGTTTCCGCAGTGAACGGCATTGACCCTATTTATATGAAAGTTTCAAAGAATTTCGGCATAAAACAGCCTCAGCTGATGTGGAAAGTAATTTTTCCGGCAGCATTTCCCCAGATAGCAAACAGTATACATTTAGCACTCGGTACAGCATGGGTATTCCTTGTTGCAGGCGAAATGACAGGTGCTCAGTCAGGACTTGGATACCTTGTTATTGATGCAAGAAATAATCTCCGTGCAGATATACTTTTTGCCGATATTATAGTAATCGGAATTATTGGTCTTATTCTTGACAGCCTTATAAAACTCGCTGAAAAACAAATCCTTAAATCATGGGGAGGTGCTGTTTAATGTATATTGAAATACAGAATGCAGGCAAAACATTCATTCAGGACAATAAAAAATTTACCGCATTTGAAGATGTTACTCTTTCCATTGAAAAAGGTGAATTTATCTGTCTGTTAGGGCCTTCCGGCTGCGGTAAAAGCACTCTTTTAAACGCTATGGCGGGATTTTCTCCTGTTACCTCCGGAAGCATAAAAATTGATGGAAAGGAAATCAGAGAACCATCAGTTAAAAATGTAACGATTTTTCAGAATTATGGCTTGCTTTCATGGAGAACTGTTCAGAAAAATGTTGAACTTGGTCTGGAATCACAGAAAATCCCTAAAGATGAACGCCGTAAAATTGCTGAAAAATATATAGAAATGGTAGGACTTTCAGATTTCAGAAAATATCACCCCAGCCAGCTTTCAGGCGGTATGCAGCAGAGAGTTTCAATTGCAAGAGCATTGGCAGTCAATCCTGATATAGTCTTCATGGACGAACCTTTCGGAGCGTTGGACGCTATAACACGTATGAAATTACAGGACGATATCCTTAATATATCAAGACAGGAAAAGAAAACTATAATCATGGTTACTCATGATATTGAAGAAGCTGTCTTTCTTGCTGACAGAATTGTAATTATGACTCCTAACCCCGGTAAAATAAAAAGTATTCTTACAGTTCCTCTCAGAGGTCACAGAGAACGTACAGCAAGTGACTTTTTACAGGTTCGTGATGAGGTTTTTGAACTCTTCAATATGAAACATAACGAAAATATTGACTATATGATATAAAATTTAAAGTCACGCCAATTCGACAACAAAATTT
>DJFA01000114.1:2072-5415 GCA_002431975.1 Ruminococcus sp. UBA5884 | reverse complement strand
CATTGGTCGCCCGCCTGAAATTTCGTTGAATCTAACGGGCGACCGATGGTCGCCCCTACAGAATATAAGAAAAATTTCTTGTTTTTAATCATAAAATTTTGTTGTCGAATTTGCGTTAAAAAAAGAAGGGAGTGCCGCAATGCCTGAATTCAGATATACTGCTCTTGATATAAACGGACGGAAAAAAAGAGGCGTTGTAAATGCCGCTGATATACAGGCTGTAAAATCCTGTCTTGACAATGAAAATCTTTTCATGCTCTCTGCTGATACAACCGCTGTAAGAAAATCCGGCAGAAAACTCTCATATATGGAGCTTTCAGATTTCTGCCGTGAAATAAATGCTCTTATTTCCGCAGGAGTAAACCTCTCAAAAGCTGTCACAATAATTATGAACAGGGATATCAGCAAAAATCTTAAAAATTCATTTTCTCTTATCAACTCATGTCTTAAAAAAGGTATTCCTCTCTCGGAGGCAATGCAGCAGCAGAACGTTTTCCCTGAACTTATGATAAATATGATAAAAGCCGGCGAAACCAGCGGAAAACTTGATGAAACAACTCTTTCACTTGCAAACCTCTATGAGCACAAACACCGTCTTGACGTTAAGATAAAAACTGCTCTTGCATATCCTGTTGCATTGCTTTTCATGACTGTTGTAATCATGATACTTATATTTACATTTGTCCTGCCGAAATTTTTTAAACTTTTCGGGGATATACAGCTGCCTGCCTCAACACGGGCTGTAATGGCTGTATCATCTCTTTTTACGGAACATACCGCAGCTGTGGCGGCTGTAGCTTTTATAATCATTGCAGCAGTAATATATGCCTTTAAAAATCCTAAGTCAAGATACATAATAGACAGGCTTATGCTTAAAATCCCAAAAGCCGGAAAACTTATAAAGATTATCTGCACATCAAGATTTGCAGCCTCTCTCTGTTCTCTCTATTCAGGAGGAATACCTGTTGTCACTGCCGTTATTACAGCCGGAAATACTGTCGGGAACTCATATATATCATCTCAGGTGACAGATGCCGCAAGAAAAATACGCTCCGGAAACACTTTGTCATCATCAGTTTCAGAAATAGACGGATTTGACAGCAGACTTGCAGACTCAATTGCCATAGGTGAGGAATCCGGAAAAACTGATACTCTGCTTTCATCACTTGCGGACTCATACAGCTATGAGGCTGAAACCGCTGTCAGCAAGCTTGTATCATTCATAGAACCTGTCATGATATGCATTATGGGTGCAATGGTCGCTTTCGCCGTAATATCCGTAATGCAGCCGATTTATCTTCTTTATTCGCAGATACGCTGAAAGGAGTCCTTTATATTGCAGACAGTTTCTTTTTATATCTCAAATACTTCAATAAAAGCTGTTTCGGCTGTGACAGGAAGAAAAAAATCAGCGATACATAAAGCCTGCCGCAGAAATATCCCTGAGGGTCTTATAATAAACGGCATAATAACAGATGAAAATGCCCTTTGCAGTGAATTAAAACAGTTCTGCCATGAAAATTCTCTCCATACAGACAATTCAATTCTTGCAGTATCCGGCAAAAATATCATGAGCAAGATTGTAAATGTTCCGCAGACCAGTTCACGCAATATTTTAAAACTTATAAAAAATGAATTTTCAGATATCGAAAATATTCAGAACTATGTATTTGACTATACCGTAATAAATCACTCAAATCCGGATAATACTGTTTCACTGCTTGCCTGTGCGGCTGATTCGGATACGATAAAATCATATGATGAGCTTTTTAAAAATGCAGGAATAAGAATAAAATCCATGAATATTGCCGTAAATACTGTTGTAAAGCTTATGCGTAATTTTTCAGAAACAGAAAAAACTACCTGTCTGCTGGCTGTGATGGACGGAAATACTCTTTCCCCATACCTGTTCACTGACGGAATATTCACTTTTTCAAATACTTCAAGACTCATTCAGGAGCGTGGAACAGAAGCTCTTGTCAATGAAACCGCAGGCATAATATCATCATTCATTCAGTTCAGCAAAACTCTGAAAAACCAGTCCGACATATCAGATGTATATTTCTGCGGAATGAATGAACAGGAATCCAAAATGTGCAGCAGAATATCCGGTATGCTCGGAATAAATGCAGCTGTTCTCCCAAGCTGCTGTCAGGATATCGTTTCATATCCCGATAATTTCAGAATATCCGAATATATCTACAATACCGGAAATCTTATGAAACCATGAGGTATTTTTTAATATGAAAATCAGACAGAAAGATATTGATATCTATGCACGATACCGCAGCGGTGAACGCATTTCAGACAGAAAAATTCAGACTATTGCAGCTGTTCTGCCGATAATTCTGACGGTTATTGCAGTTTCAGCAGTTATCATTTCAGTAAAATCCCGTATATCCGATACCGAAAACAATATACGCTCCGTAAATGACAGAATATACACGCTCCAGCAGAACGGCTCTCAGAACGGCAGGGAAATAAGTGAAGCCTTTGAAGATATCATTTCAGCTCCACGCATAACATCAGGACTCATTTCAGAAATCGAAAAATCAAAAAATATTTCCGTTGAGTCATTTTTATACAGTTCTGAAAACTGTTCTCTTGAAATAAGCTGTCATTCGGATTCAGCCGCCGGCATATCAGAATTTATATCAAATCTGCGTGAAAGCGGTCTTTGCAGCGATATAGTCTATTCAGGATATCAGACTGATGAAAAAGGCTTTGCATTTACTGCTGTATGCATTATCAGTCAGGAGGAAAAGTCAGATGAATAACAGACAGAAACTGCTTATTATAATTCTTTCCTGCATACTGGTCATTGTAATGTCATACAGACTTCTGATAAATCCGTATATTCAGGAACTTTCCGTTTTAAAACTTGAATATGATACGGCTGAAATGAGTTATCAGAATATTTCATCATCATACAGTACTTATGATGAAAAAGCTGATTTCTTTGAAAATATGACATCTGAGGAAATAAGCCTTATGATATCAGAACTTTTTGAGGATAACGGAATTGAACTGCTCTCACTCAGTATCGGTGAAGCTGTGCCGTTTTCAGATAATATCAGTGCAGTATCAGTTTCAGAAGTAATCGTATCCGCAGAAATCAATACAAATCAGCTCATGGATATCATTGACAGAATAAATGATATCAGTTCTGCTGATATTAAAAGCTTTGATGCAAAAAATTCAGAAACTGAAATAACTATTGATATATATTATCTGACTGATTAAATCTGTAATGCCAATTTCGATAACGAAAATTTTATGATTTAAAATAAAGATTTTTTCGTTTACCCTGTAGGGGCGACCATTGGTCGCCCGCCGAAATTAT
>DJFA01000114.1:0-1985 GCA_002431975.1 Ruminococcus sp. UBA5884 | reverse complement strand
AAACGAATCGGCATATTATTTAACGCCAATTCGATGGATTGTTTATGTAGGGGCGAACTGTGTTCGCCCGCCCAAAATTCCAGTAAATTGAAGCGGGCGAACACAGTTCGCCCCTACAAAATTATAAGGGAAACCCATATTTTCAATTATAAAATTTTGTTGTCGAATTAGCATTATTTAATTCGAATTTCAGATGAATGAATTAAAGATTGGAATGATTATTTGATATGAAAAATATTCCTATTGGTGAAGTACTCAGAGAAGACGGCTATATCTCCCAGAAACAGATTGATGAAGCTCTTAAATATCAGAAATCAAGCGGAAAAAGACTCGGTTCTATTCTGATTGATATGGGCTTTGTCACTGAAAAACAGGTTCTTGAGGCTCTCGGGAAAAGACTCGGTCTTTCAATGGCAAGCCTTTCAAGGTCATCTGTTGATATTGATGCAGTATCCAAAATTCCACGCCAGATAGCCGCCAAATATAACGCTGTAGCTGTAAAAGAAGATAACGGCAGGCTTATTGTTGCTATGAGTGACCCTCTTGATTTCTATGCTCAGGAGGATATAAAACAGATAACCGGTATGCCTGTTGAAATAGTTCTTGCTGAATCGGATTCAATAAAAAATACTATTTCAAGAGCATATTCAGAAGCTGAAGCAAGAATTGCAGCTCATCAGGCAAATATATCCGCCTCTGAAAATCAGATGCCGGAAGCCGAAATATTCACTGATGACGATGATGCTCCGGTTATAAAGCTTATAAACAGTCTGCTTGAAATGGGCGACAACAGAAATATAAGCGATATACATATAGAACCGTTTGAGGAAAATACATCTGTCCGCATAAGAAAAGACGGCCTTATAATCGATTATGTAACGCTTTCAAAATCTGTTCATCAGTCGGTTATTGCAAGAATTAAAATCATGGCTGACCTTGATATTGCTGAAAAAAGACTCCCTCAGGACGGGCATTTCAAAACAGTTATAAACAATTCAGCGATAAATATACGAGTATCCGTGATACCGACAGTTTTCGGCGAAAAGGCTGTTTTAAGATTTCTTTCATCAGATTCAAAGCTCCTTGACAACTGTTCACAGTTCGGCATGGACAGCTCTGCATTCAATACCGTAAACAGAATGCTTTCCGCTCCTTATGGGATAATATATATAACAGGCCCTACAGGTTCAGGAAAAACTACTACTCTTTATATGATGCTTGAAAAACTCGCTGAAAAGCCTGTCAATATATCAACTATTGAAGACCCTGTTGAAAAAAATATCAGAAAAGTAAATCAGATGCAGGTTAATAATACTGCCGGTCTTACATTCGACAAGGGTTTAAGAGCCATTTTAAGACAGGACCCTGATATAATAATGGTCGGCGAAACAAGAGATTCAGAAACTGCCGCTGTTTCCGTACGTTCAGCAATTACCGGTCATCTGGTGCTTTCAACGCTCCATACAAATGATGCGGTTTCATCAGTCGTAAGACTCCGTGACATGGGAGTGCCGGATTATCTTTTGGCAAGTTCTCTTACCGGAATAATTGCTCAGCGTCTTGTGCGTAAAATCTGCCGTCACTGCTCATATGACGACATTCCCACCGATGAGGAGAAATTTATACTCGGCGATGATACAAAGACTGTAAGACGTGCAAAAGGTTGCAGTCATTGCAGTAATACCGGATATCATGGACGTATTGCCATTCATGAGGTTCTGTTTATTGACAGAAATATAAGAAATATGATAGCAGACGGTGTAAATATTCAGAAAATATATGATTATACTCTTAATGTTCAGCATATGACGACTCTTAAAACTGCCGCTTTAAGACTTGTTAAGAATAATATCACAACCGTTGACGAATTTTTAAGGGTTACTTATGGAGCAGAATAACAGCAAACTGCCTCCTGCAATTTAAAAATATCCGCCCATTTGAAAAATGTTATAGTCAAGTAATGACGGGAATAAAAGTTTTTGCCC
>DJFA01000076.1:10647-27102 GCA_002431975.1 Ruminococcus sp. UBA5884 | reverse complement strand
AATTCTGACGGAACTATTGACCTCAAAGACCTTGGACTTATTAAACAGTATATTATTGGTCTTAGGGATTCTCTCTAATTAATTTGATTCTATATAACAAAAAAATTCATAATTATAAAATTTTTATCGAATTTGTGTTAATGCAGCATAAATTTGTTAATATATAACAAAAACCGCACATAATGTGCGGTTTTTTTATTTCTGACCCCAGCGGCGTATTTCCTCTGTAAGAGCATCAAGATAAGCATCAACGTCACAGCGTTCTTTGTAAGCCTCCATATATTCCGCCCATGCAGAATCAAAATCACTGCTCATAACAACAGCTGGAAGATACTCATGCTTTACATTATCCATATCCTCTTTAGCTTTTCCATATGGAGTATCAGAAGTAAATGTATTTGTATATGACCACATCGGATACCACGGCGGATTTTCTCCTGCCTGATTAAGAAGCTCAACAAATGTTTTAACTCCATAAGCATCAAAGCATTCTTTCATAATATCGCTGAGACCTTTATAAAATTCAGCCGGCTGATACTGTGGACTATAAGCATTTATTCCGTCCTGATTCATACCTTTATAGAATGGAAAATATGAATAGCTGCATTTTTCAGTACGCTGAATTTCATCATTATAGAGTCTGTCACGCTGTTCATCAGTGAGATAGAAAACACCATTTTCATCCTTACTGTAATCTGTTCCCTCAATACCCCAGAAACGCAGATTTAAAATTTCTGGTTCAAGCAAATCATTGATAAATTTCAATGCACCATCAACATCATCACAGCTTACTGAAATCCCTATTCCCTGAGATACATCAAGTGCAACCTGAGAATGATAATGTTCCTCAATGCCGTCCTCAATCACTATTCCAAGGGGAATATACTGGCATTCATCTGGCAGTGAAGCTACGGCTGAACCAAAATTCCAGTATTGGTCAGTCATTCCGAGTACATTTCCCTGACTTATTTTATCAAGATACTGCTGTTTGTTCATAACAAAGCTGTCTGAATCAATTATACCCTTATGATATTCCTCATTAAGTTTTCTGAACCATTTTTCAGCTGTAGGAGTAGTATTATAATCAATTGCCACAAGATTTTCAGTATCAACTATACACGCTCCGTCATTCGGGTAACCATCGAGGAACTGCGGAGGATTTTCAAATCCGAAATAGAAATACCCGTCAGTAAGTATTTCATATCCGATATTTTCAGGATTTGCTTCAAGATAGCGTTCAATAAGGTCAAAATATTCGTCAAGAGTATTTATTTCCGGATATCCTGCCCATTTGAGAACTCTCACCTGTATCCAGAATGCCTCATCACTATGAATTGTATCTGTATCATGCATATAACATTTTGAAAATGAAGGAATATAATAGATATGACCATCATCTGAACGTATTTTATCCCATTCTTCAGGAGTAAAATAATTTTTGATATTATCATATTTATCCCAGTATTCATCAATAGGGATAAAAGCTCCTGAATCTATAAGACGTGCAGTATGTGAAGCACCATAAATAAAATCCGGATATTTTTCGGAAAGAATCATTTTGTCAATAGCATTTGCATCATCTGTTTCTCTTATTTCAATACATTCTGCACCGATTTTTTCTGCAATTATATCCTGTATAACATTATTGTCTGAAATGGAATCTGCATAATTTCCTGAAAAAAATCCAGTAAATGTTTTTATTTCTGTATTATTTTTTTCAGAACAGCCGACAAGAAAAATCAGAGTCAAAACTACAGACAAAGCAGAAAATTTTAATGTTTTTTTCATAGAGCAGCACCAACTACTTTCCGGCACATCTTCTTATTTCAGCCGTAAGTTCATCAAGATATGCCTTTACATCACATTTTTCATTATAAACTTTCATATACTGTTCCCATTCTGAATCAAAATCGTCACTCATAACGACTTTCGGAAGATATTCGTATTTAACTTCTTCCATATCAAATTTAGCTTTTCCATATGGAGTATCCTCTGTAAAAGTGCCACTGTAAGACCACATTGGATACCAAGGAGGATTTTCCCCTGCCTGATTGAGCATTTCAACATATGTCTTTACACCATATGCATCAAAGCATTCTTTCATGATATCGCTAAGACTTTTATAAAATTCACCGGGCTGATATGAACTTGTATAAGCATTTATTCCGTCCTGATTCATACCCCAGTAATAAGGGAAATATGTATATACACAGCGGTGTGCAGCTTCATATTTGCTGTCGCCTCTGTGAGCGGTCTGTTCATCATTGAGATAGAAAACCCCGTCATCACCTACTTCATAATCGACTCCTTCAACTCCCCAGAAACGCAGATTAAGAATTTCAGGGTCAAGCAAATCATTCATAAATTTCAAAGCTCCATCAATATCATCACAGCTTACTGTAATTCCGACTCCCTGAGAGCTGTCAAAAGCGGTCTGTGAATGATAATGTTCTTCAATGCCATCTTCAATGACTACTCCGAGAGGCACATACTGACATTCATCAGGAAGCTCCTTTGTAGCTCGTCTGAAATTCCAGTACTGGTCAACCATTCCGAGAACATTTCCGGTTTTGATTTTATTATAGTACTGTTCAGGAGTAAGTACAAAACATTCAGGGTCAATTATTCCCTTATGGTATTCCTCATTAAGTTTTCTGAACCATTTTTCAGCTGTAGGAGTAGTATTATAATCAATTGCCACAAGATTTTCAGAATCGACTATACACGCTCCGTCATTCGGATAGCCGTCAAGGAACTGCGGAGGATTATCAAGGCAGAAGAAAATAGATTTATCCGCAAGAATTTCATATGCAATATTTGGTGAACCGTCTTCAGCAGTCGGATTTGCAGCCACATATCTTTCAAGCAAATCAAAATATTCATCAAGAGTAGTTATTTTTGGATATCCTGCCCATTTGAGAACTTTTACCTGTACCCAGAATGCCTCATCATTATGAATTGTATTTGTATCATACATATAGCATTTTGAAAATGATGGCACATAATAAACATGACCGTCTTCATAACGTATTCTGTTCCATTCATCTTCTGTAAAATAATTTTTAAGATTAGGATAATCGTCCCAGTATTCATCAATAGGTATTAAAGCATTTGCCTGTATAAGCTTCTGACAGCCGTCAGCAGACGGATAGATAAAATCAGGATACTCATTTGACATTATCATATTGCTGATTATTTTTTCAGAATCATCACCTTCCTGAAGCCATGATTCAATACATTTTGCACCTGTTTTTTCAGCAATTATCTGCTGGATATCGTTATCAGGGTCGATTGGATTGAGCTGTGCATTAAAAAAGCTGCTGTAAACACGAATTTCATCTTCATCTTTTTTATCACTGCACGCTGTAAATGATGAAACAAGCAACAAAGAGGAAATAATTAATCCGCCGAGTTTTAATTTTTTCATAAATTCACCTCATCAAAGAATCTGTATTTATTTTAATAGTAAATCTGAAACCATTTTCTTCTGAAATAATTTCAGAAACACCTGTTGCATAATATTTTTTAATTCTTATAAACGGATTAAATTCATATCCGTTTTTAAAGGAAATATCCTGATTAAAATTGTTTTCAAAAACTGCATGAAATTTCAACACTTTACTCTGAGGGAGTTTATTATCAGTTTTTATATCAAATATCAGGAATCCATCACAGCATTCAATATTCAGCTCAGCATTTTTATCATAGTCCATGAAATATGCTGCCATACTGGCAAGAGAAAACGGAAGTATAAAAAGATTTTCGCAGTCAATGTTTTTATCAGCTGATATTTTCATGCCATATTTTTCAAGTGTAAAAAGAATTTCAAATTCTTTTTCAAGAGCGATACACTCTGTAAAATCGCCATAGCTGTATTTATCAGACGGATATTTCATAATAAATGAATTTACAGAATCAAGACTTAAAGCAGAAATAAGCAGTTCATTAATGCTGCTGCTTCGTTTTATCAGAATATCTCTGCATCTTTCATATTCATGCTGTTTCAGAGTTAGCTTATCTGAAAGAGATATACAATGCATATAAAGCTGACCTAAATCATCATCGCCGATATATTCCTTCGGCAATCCCACAAACGACCTGTTTTCGTCATAGAATTCAACTGATTTTTTAATGCGTATGATATAGCTTTTCATTATAAAGGAAAGTATAATTATACCTGATATAAGAATTATTAAAAATATGATTTCGATAATAAAGTTCTGTCTTAATGAATTTAAAAATGAATTGTTGTCTGAATATGCAAAGAACTCCATATCAGCAGAATAATAGTTTTGTGTATAACATATATAATCCGCACCGATATTTACATCATCATCATTAACATCGGGCTGATTGCTGTAAAAAAGAACTCCGTCACTCATAATATAGAGTTCTCCTTCAAAGTCGAATTTGCTGAGAGTTTCCTGAATAGTATCATTATTGAGGTCAAGTTTTAAATAGCATTCACCTGTCCGGAGATTATAATAATCAAGCTTTCGTATAATTGAAAATGTTTTTGTATCCTTATTGCAAAAAAGAATCATTGGTTTTGAAAGCTTCTGAAACTGAACATACCATTTTTCATCTTTTAAACCAGAAAGATTCATAATATTTCCGCCATTTAAAACAGTGGGATTATCTGTATATACAGTACATTTTTTAATGCTGCTGTTTTCTGATATAATGAGATAGTTATTGCTTTCAAGCTCATAAAATGCATCATAGTATTCAAGTGCGGAAGCATAATCTTTATTAAGAAAATCATATATATTGCTGTTGGTATAAATACTTTTTCCGATTGCAACAACATTTTCTATAAAAAAGTTTATATACTGTTCTGAAGCGGTAATTACGGTCTGTTCGAGTTCTGCTTCATGTTTTTTTTCAGAATCAGAGATATTTTTAACAAGAACAAGGTCAAATGCTGCTATAAGAGTTATGACAATCAGAATAATAAGATTTGTTCTTGTTCTTTTTTTCATATTAAGAATATAATTAAGTTTAATTGTTTTGTCAAATTTCATATTATCCCCCGCCGTTATCTTTCAGGCATATTAAGAAGCTTTTTAAGTTCAGTTTTCTTTGCATACATATTTTCTTCAGCTTCTGCAAGCAGTTTTTCATATGAAAAGCTTCCCTTTCCATATGAATAGCCATAAGAAAGAGCACATTTGATTTTATCGCTTTCACGGCTTAAAATATAAGGTGCATCATTGTCAAGCTGAGAAATTATGCGGTCAATTTCATTGAATGTACAGTTTTTGCTTACAAACAGAAATTCATCTCCGCCCATTCTGAAACAGTATGATGAATCACCTGTAAACTGACGGATATAATCAGCCGCCTGTTTTATAACATAGTCACCGCTCTCATGCCCCTGAGTATCATTCATAAGCTTTAAATTATTGACATCAAAGTATATTATACAGATTGATGAACTATTTGCAAATTCGTTAACCATATTATTATAGTATCTTTTATTGAAAACCTGAGTCATTCCATCATGAGTAGCTTCATGAACAGCCTCTGAAAGATTTTTTGTTGAATCATTTATATCCAGAAACATTTTCTGAATAGCTTTTCCGAGATAGCCTATCTCATTATCCTCATGAGTCTGAAAAAGCACTGATGTATCAGTATCCTGACCGGAAACAGAACCTGTAAATCCGGAAACAGCGTCTGTAAATTTTTTTATAGGAGAAAAGACCTCTTTTTCTATAAAAAACATAACTGTAAAATTAAGTGCAAGCCCTATAATGAAAAGCAGAACAAATCCTGATGCTGTAAAAATCAGGCATCTGATTTTAAATGAGTTATCGATTTCAGTAATTATGTATCCGGCAAGACGGTCATCAACAGTTCTTAAAGGCACATATGAATACAGATTGCCTTTATCTGAATGATACCATTTGTTTTTGCCGTTGATAAGCTCTGCCTTTACTGACAGATTATATTCATCATAGTCAACTTTTGTACCGAGATTTTCTCCTCCTGTATCGAAAATATAATATCCTGCTGAATTGCTGAAGCTTACAAGCGATATTCTTGAAATGCTTTCAGAATTATCTGCATATTTACAAAGTGAATTAAGCACATCATTATAGTTATCATCTTTTTTTCGTGTAATAATATAATTTTTAGCATCATCAGCATTTATGACTGAAGCAGTAAATTCAGCAGCAGAATCTGCAAGTGCGGCAGTATATTTCCGGCTCAGGGAATTTATACAGATAAAGCATAAAAAGAATCCTAAAACTATAAAAATAAATATTGACAGAATAAATTTTTTTCTTATTTGATTTTTCAATTTAGATTTCAAAGTTTTCACCTGCTTTGTACACAAATTAATCTGAAAAAACAACGGGCGAACTTTGTCCGCCCTGTAAATTTTCAAAATCATTTCAGCAAAGAATTATATATTCTATTGGTTTACATATATATAATAGCACAGTATCAGCAAAAAGTCAAGTACAGTCTGATAATTCACGTTATTTTTTATGCAATATTACGAAGTTCATGATAAAATGAAAAATCCGCATATGACACGCATATACGGATTTTCCAGCCATTTTATTCATATGAGAAAAGTTTTCCCGAAACCGGCTTGAATTGCGTTACAGCTGTATCAAGGGGATTTTTTTAATCCCCTTAAAACGCTGTTCTTTAGGAACAATTAATTTTTATATGGGTTTATTATCAGAACTCAGTTATAACTTTGATGAGATATTTTTTAAGCTGCCCGAGGTCTTTAAGGTCAACTGTATTGTCCTTTATAACATCAGCATTAGCTATTGCCTGTTCACTCATATCTGCCATTTTAACAATATACTGATTGACAAGCGTTACATCTCTTACATCAACATCATTATCAAGTGTTGCATCTCCGAGCAGTGTATATGCCGGAAGACCGGAATTTGTACTTTCTGAAGCAGTTGCTGAAACTGTTTCAGAAGTTTCAGTTGCAGGAGCAGTAACTGTAACCACAGGTTCAGTAACTACAGGTTCAACAGATGATGAACCATCAAATTTTGCACCCATATCCTTATAATCACTTGAATCCTTAACCTGAAGGAAGCCATGAACATTTATAGAACCATCAGCATTTCTCCAGAGTTTATGAACATCTGCTCCGAGAGCCGGAACATCTGTATTTTCAAAATCATCAGCTGAAGGACCTTTATCTGCATTATCTGTCTTGCCGTTTGCTATAGCCGTAGGAGCAGTTACAAGATAATATTTTTTACTGTTATAGAATACTGAATGGTCAATATTTCCGTTGAATTTATCACTTGTATTACTCTGATTATCAAATGAAAGCAAATCCTTGAATGTACCTGATGTACATCTGTCAAACTGGAAGTTAGCACCACTGTCCATACCGTTTGAGTATGAGGTGCATTTTGTAGCTGAACTGAAAAGCGGGTTATTGTTGTCAGTAAAGCCATGTTTTTTATTTTCAAATGAGATACAGTTTTCAATGACATGAGCAGTACCTACACCGCCGCCGCCGAGTTTAAAACCGTTTCCATCGCTGTTTTTAGTAAATACTCCTTCAGAAGTCTGACCGTTTCTAAATGAGATACAGTTTCTTATAGTTACAACTCCTATAGGGCCTGTTGCGGACTTGGCATATAAATCCCAGCCATCATCAACATTGTTGTATGAGATACAGCCATCAAAAGTATTGCCGTTTCCGCAGGTAAGTTTTGCAGCAAATCCGTCTGCATTTTCGCCTGTTGCAGGGTCCATATTGTTAAATGATGTGCAGTTGAGAATAAGGTTATCAGACGGCCAGTCAGCAAATTCAGTAACTGATGAACCGCTTCTGCCTATCTGAAGACCGGTATCTCTGTTTGCTTCAAATACGCACATTTCAATTCTGTTATTTTTGCCTGCAACATACACACCATTATCAGCAGCACCATAGAAGCGTATTCCATAAATATACCAGTAACTGCCGTTTACCTGAAGTCCCCTGTCATTTTTACTTACATCGTCCATATTATATGACTGTGATGAGAAATCTATTTTTACATCAGCATTGTTATAAGCTTTTATAGATTTGTAAGCACCTGCTGAACCGCTGTTGTCAGCAGCAATTGTTATCTGATGGTCATATTTATAAGTACCTTCAAGCATATAGATAACACCGCCGGCTTTTACAGCTGTAAGAGCATCTTCAAAGCTTGCAGGAGAATTTACTGAAGAACCATCACCATTTCCGTCAGGTGAACAATATATTGCATCTGCTGTAACGGAAGGCTTTTCAGTAGTCTGTGATACAGTAGTTTCATCAGGAGCTTTGGTAGTTGTTACTGTAGTTTCGGAAGCAGTTGTGGTAGTTGCCTCTGTAACTTCGGTTACAACCGGTTCAGCATCTCCGCCTGTGCCATTTACAGAATTTCCGCCGACAGAAACGAGTTCTGTCTTATATGATTTTATAGCAGCCATAAGTTCGGAATTGAGTGAATAATCAGCATCATCCTTTGAATTATCAAATTCCCATTTGAAATCACCGCCGCCGAGTCTGCCTGCACCAGCCATTACAATTGACGGAACATCAGCCGGATTATCAGCTGTATAAGAATACATTGATGATGAAGTATCAAAGTTGTTATATCCTGTACCGCCTGCAAGAGCCTTTACAGATGAAGGAACTTCTTCATTTCTTTCAGAAGCTTCATATGCATCAAAGCTTGATGAATCCTGCTGATAAGTGATATAACTTGTCTGATTTTCCATTATATTATTGTATGATTTGATAACACCGCCGTTTTCGCCTGAGAATGTTCCTTCTCCAAGAGCATCTGAACCCTGTTTTGAACTCATCATAGGACGTGGGCAGTTTCTGAAATAGTTTGCTTCAACAAATGCATTTGCACCCATTGTTACTCCGACACCATATTTTGCGTTGCCGTCATAATAGTTATTATATACATGAACTGTCATAGTTCTGATTCTCGGATGTCTTGAATCGGAATGGTCGAACCAGTTATGATGATATGTTATCCAGTTTTCGCCTGTTTCGCTTTTCATTCCGCAGAGTGACATTTTTCCTGAATCCCAGAAATGGTTATATGAAATGGTTATGTACTGTGAATCATTTTTCAAATCCATTGAGCCGTCGCCTTTTGCCTGGTCGGCATCACTTCCGGCAGTACCATAGAATATATCATTATTATGAATCCATACATTTGAATTGTCGTCCTGGAGAGCAATACCGTCATCACCGAAAAGCATTATTGCAACATTTCTGATTTCAAAGCTGTGCATTCTCACGCCTCTTATGCCGAATCCATAACAGGTAGCATCATCGCCGATACCTTCAACTGTTATATTTGATGCCATTTTTGAGGCAGAACTTGATTTGAAAAGCAGATTATAGCTGTCGCCTGAATCAGTCATTCCGGAAGCTGTAATCTGACCTACAAGTCTTATATCAATCGGTCTTTTCTCACAGCCTTTCTGCAAAGCCTTGAGAATTGCTGAAATACCGGTGCATGAAGTAGTTTTTGAATCAGATGTATACACATCCATTGTTATATTATTTTTATTTTCTTCTGTTACATAGAGAACAACTGCATTTTCTTTAAGAGAACCGTCATTATTGTAAGCACCTACACCCTCACTCATATTTGAATGGGCAAAACCATCTCTGTTGTAGGCTTCAACGCTGAGGACAGAAGTTTCAGCAGCTTTTGATGTATCTTCGGATTTTCCTGAAACCGGAACTACCTTCAATGTATAGCTTCCAGCCGGAAGACCTACTGCATCAGCTCTCCAGCCGTATGAATATTTGCGGATAAGCTCGTTGTCAAGCTGAGTATATGATGAATCGGAAGCTTTTCTGTAATATACATTATATCCGTCCGCACCGCTTACATCATTCCATTTTACATATGCTGACTCAAAGCCTGCACCGCTTTCAGAGATAACAGCATTTTCAATAGCTGAAACCTGAGTTGAAGCGAAAATATCCTTACATGACAAATTATCTGACGGCATACATATGATTGATGAAAATGCCATTGAGAAGGCTGTAACTGCTACAGCAATTTTTTTATAATTCATGACTAAACCCTCCGTAAAAAATTGAATGAAACAACCAATAAAAAATTGATGTTATTAATATTTTTATATATTCTATAATAATTCAACGTTTTTCTTTAATAATATGATAACTCATAATAAACATATTTTCAATGATATATTATATCGTTTAACTGATATATAATCTTTTTTACACAGATTTTTTCAATAAAAAACAGGATTAAAAATAATATTGGCAGCGACTGTTATGGTTTGTCCGATAATTTAAACGGGCGAACACAGTTCGCCCCTACAGAAACAATCTTTAAGATTCAGCTTGTCAGGTCTTCTATCAGCCTGTTGAGTTCAGCCTCATTTTCAGCATATATGCCGCTAATCACCTGTTCACGGTCATATTCTGTAAGCATTGATATCTCATAGCTGAGCTTTTTATATGGTCTGCTGCTGCCTGAACGGTAAAGTGCAAGTTTCCCCTCATATTCTCCAAGAATATATCCGGCTGATATTTCAGATGATATATCAGCTGATGATTCCTTTGCAGCCTCTGCTGATATATCGGCTCTTTTAAATGACATTCCCGCAGACATTATAAAAATAATCGTTGTAACTGACATAGCCGCAATATACATATAAAGTATATGTTTTTTAGTCATGGCTTCCGCTGCCTTAGACAGCGGATTTCACCTCCCTGAAAAATTTTTATACTATTGATATTGTGGTCAGATAAAAAATTTATATTCAATTCTAAAAAAAGACTTAACAAATTAATTAACATATGTTATAATAATAGGGTATAAGTCAAATTTGCTTATGCCGGATACAGATTTAACCCTATGTACCCGAATAATTTTAAAGGAAAGGAGCTTTTTCTTTCACTGAAAAGTGATGAAAAAAATATGATTATGGCTGACAACACCAATCAGGAAAACAGAAATAATCTGAATGAAACGGATTTTGCATTTGAAGAATCCGCTCCGAAAAAAAAGAAAAAGAAAAAAAACAGACTGGCAAGATTCTGTAAAAAGTTTCTTACATTCATAGGTTCAACAATTCTTTCTCTGTTCCTTATAGTAATAATCACAGGAACTATTGTTGCAACTGCTCTTACTGTATATGTAATGGAATTTATGGAAAATACCGATGATGTAAGAATTACTGATATGGAAATGAGCTATGCTTCATATATCTATGGAGTTGATAAGGATACCGGTGAAAATATCCTCCTTTATGAAGTACAGTCAACTGATATCCAGTGTATCCCTGTAAAAATCGAAGATGTTCCGCAGACTGTAAGAAATGCTTTTGTATATGCAGAAGATGAACGTTTCTATGCACATGAAGGTATTGACTATAAGCGTACATTTGCCGCATTTGCAAACTATTTCCTTGATTTCTACGGCACAGCACAGGGTGGTTCTACTATTACCCAGCAGCTTATCAAGAATATTACCGGAGATAATGATACAAGTCCTGAACGTAAGATAAGAGAAATTTTCCGTGCAATGGAAATGGAAAAACGTTATCCTAAAGACAAGATACTTGAAGGATATCTCAACTATATCGGATTCGGAGGCTCAGCAAGAGGCGTTCAGATGGCTGCTATAAAATATTTCGGAAAAAGCATTGATGAACTTTCAATTGCTGAAGCCGCCTGTCTTGCAGCTATCCCTCAGAACCCTGAAAAAATCAATCCGTTTGCTAATCCGGAGGCAAATAAAAAACGTCAGGAATATGTTCTTAAAAAAATGTATGAAAACGGCGTTATTTCTACTGATGAATATCATGCAGCTCTCAACGAAAAGCTTATATTCACAAATTCAGAGGAATACAAGGCTCTTAATCCTGAACCTACTACTATTTACAACTTCACTCAGGACGAAAATACTGACGAAAACACTGACAGCAGTACAGATGAAAATACTGATGAAGAAACAGGAGAAAAGGTTACTCCTTACTATGTAGATGCTGCAATATATGAAATTGCTGACTATCTTATGGCAGAATATGACCTTACCCAGCAGGAAGCTATCGATAAATTCAAAAAAGGCGGCTATACCGCTTATCTTACAATCGATTTCGATATGCAGGAATATGTTGAAGAAAAATATCTTAATTACAATAACTTCCAATATGCCGGATACAATAAATTTGATGAACAGCCGCAGTCATCATTTATAGCTATGGACTATTCAGGAAATGTTCTCGCAGTAGTCGGCGGTATCGGCGAAAAAACAACATCTCTCGGCTTCAACCGTGCAGTTCAGGCAAAACGTCAGCCTGGTTCATGCATGAAACCTGTTGCTTCATACGGATATGCTCTTGAAAACAATAAAATTACATGGTCAACAATATTTGTTGATAAACCTATCACATACAACGGTGAACAGTGGCCTTCAAACTACAGCTCGGACAGTGTAAACAAAAACTGGTCATACAGCTCAATATATGTTTTCAATGCTCTGAAGCTTTCAAAGAACACTATTCCGGCTCAGATATGTGAAATGTGCGGACTCAGGGAGATTTTTGACTATTCAACACAGACTCTCGGTCTTGACCTTGTTGAAGAAAGATATGACGAAAATCAGGGTAAAATACTCACTGATATAGACTATTCACCTCTTGCCGTAGGCGGTGTTACAGATGGTCTTACAATCGAAAATCTTGTAAACGCATATATGCCTTACGGAAACGGCGGCGTATACAAAAAAGCTCATCTTATCAGCCAGCTTGTAAACTCAGCTGACGGAAGCATTATCCTTGACAATACTGGTGACGGTGAACAGGTTATCGACCCTGAAACAGCATATGTAATGAATAAACTTCTCCAGCAGGTTATTCTTTCAGGTACTGGTACTGCTGCACAGCTCTCAAATAAAACTGTTGCCGGCAAAACAGGTACTACTTCAAACTGGAACGATATCTGTTTTGTAGGTCTTACAGAGGATTTTGTAAGCGGTATATGGATGGGTTATGATACTCCTTCAACTCTGCCTGCCTATGTAAACTCAGCCGGTGTATGGAAAAATGTAATAGGCGGATATGCAAACAGCCTTGATACTGATGCTTCATATCCTGACAATGAAAATGTTGTTGAAGCTTATTTCTGTACATCAACCGGAAAACTTGCAACCTCAAGATGTCCTCATTCCGGTTCTGTCGGATATTATAAATCATCAAACGCTGAATACTGTACATCACATTAACATAACAAAAGAGCCTGTCTTATAACACAGGCTCTTTTTACAGAGAGGAATTTTTAAATTATGATAAAATTTTCATGCCCATGCCATTTCGGACTTGAAAGCACACTTAAATTTGAAATCAAAAAAATAGGCGGCGAAAATATTCAGGCTTATAACGGCAGAGTTACATTTGAAGGCGGTTTTGATATCCTCGCAAGAGCAAATATATGCCTTGCAACCGCCGAAAGAGTTCTGATAGAACTTGCTGAATTTCATGCTGAAAACTTTGAGGAGCTTTTCTGCGGAGTCAGAAAAATCCCGTTTGAAAATTTTATAGGCAGAACAGATGCTTTTCCGGTCAAGGGATATTCTCTTGATTCAAAGCTCCGCAGCGTTCCGGACTGTCAGTCAATTATAAAAAAAGCCTGTGTTGAACGCCTTAAAGAAAAATATCATCTTAACTGGTTTGAGGAAAAAGGAAGCATTCATCAGATTCAGTTCAGCATTATGAATGACAATGTTATAATATATCTTGATACAAGCGGAACAGGACTCCATAAAAGAGGCTACAGGAAATTTTCAAATGCTGCACCTATCAAGGAAACCCTTGCCGCCGGAATTGCTGACCTTGCATTTGTAAAATCAGGAAGCACTGTATATGACCCGTTCTGCGGAAGCGGTACAATACTTATTGAAGCCGCTTTCAAGGCTATGAATATTGCTCCCGGACTCAACAGACATTTTTCTGCTGAAAGATGGAGATGTATTGACGAAAATATATGGAAAAATGAACGCAGCCGTGCTATAGACCTGATAAATAAAAACGCTGACTTTGAAGCATATGGAACTGATATTGATGAAAATGCTGTGGAACTTACCGCTGAAAATGCCAGAAAAGCCGGCGTAAAAAGTCATATATATGTAAAACAGGCTGATATCAGAGATTATGAATGCCCTGAAAAAGCAATTACTATATGCAACCCTCCATATGGAGAAAGAATGCTTGAACTGAAACAGGCTGAGGAAATTTACAGCATAATGGGAAAAGTGTTTAAAAATTCACGTGAGAACCCATGCTATATAATATCTCCTGATGAGGATTTTGAAAAATTCTATAATAAAAAGGCTGATAAAAAAAGAAAACTTTATAATGGTATGATAAAATGTCAGCTGTTTATGTATTACAGATAAAACAAGGGGCGACCAATGGTCGCCCGTTATATTTCAGGCGGCAGTTTGCCGGTTCAGGGAGGAATTTATGGAATACTATAATAAAAATCTGCCTTATCTGCGTGAAAAAACTCATAAACTCACTTCATCTCCCGGAGTTTATCTTATGAAGGACAGCTCCGGAAATATAATCTATATTGGAAAAGCCAAAAATCTTAAAAACCGTGTTTCAAGCTATTTCAGAGAAAATAACAGTCATAATGAAAAAACTAAAAAAATGGTTTCACTTGTCAGGGATTATGATTTTATAGTCACTGATTCTGAATATGAAGCTCTTGTTCTTGAATGCAGTCTTATAAAACAGCATATGCCTAAATATAACATTCTACTTAAAGATGACAAAGGTTATCATTATATAAAAATATCCTCCGGAAAATATCCTGAGATATCCTCCGCAAAGAAAATTTCAGATGACAAGGCTGTCTATATAGGTCCTTATGTAAGCTCATTCACCGTAAAACAGGCTGTTGATGAAGTAAATAAGGTTTTCATGCTTCCAAGCTGCGGAAAATCCTTTCCTTCACAATTCGGAAAATCCCGTCCATGCCTTAATTTTTATATAAAACGCTGCATGGGAGTCTGTCAGGGAAATATTTCAGAAAAGGATTATAATGACACTGTAAGACAGGCTGTTGAATATCTGAATAACGGAAGTACTGCATCTGTTGAAAAGCTTACTGCTGAAATGAAAGCTGCTTCTGAAAATCTTGAATTTGAAAAAGCTATAATTTTAAGAAATCGTATAAATGCAGTTAAAAAAGCTGCCGAATCTCAGAAAATTATAGACAGCAGCCTTGTAAGCACTGATATTATTGCAATGTCAAAAAACAATAACCTTGTATGCACCGCTGTACTTGTCTACAGAAACGGCAGATTATGCGATAAATCAGTATATTTTCTCGGTGAAGATGATGATGATATAATAAACAGCTTTATTCTCCAGTATTATTCTGATAATCCGGATATTCCTTCTGAAGTTGTCACTGAGTATCCTTTTGATGATATGGAGATAACACAGCAATTTTTAAGCAATACCGCAAATCATTCTGTTAAAATAATTCATCGTCAGAAAGGCAGTTATCTTAAACTTATAATGCTTGCTAAAAATAATGCAAGTGAATATCTTGCTCTTAAAACCGACAGAACCGCAAAGGAAGTTGTTGCTCTTGAGGAGCTTTCCTCACTTCTCGGACTTGAAAAGCCTCCGCTTTATATTGAAGCATATGATATATCAAATCTTTCATCATCAGATATGGTTGCAGGTATGGCTGTATTTGAAAACGGCAGACCTTTAAAATCTGCCTATAAAAAATTTTCAATAAAAACTATTGCAATACAGAATGACTATGAATGTATGAGAGAAGTTCTTAAAAGACGTTTCAGCCATTATAATGCAGATGATACAGATAAATCAGGTTTTAACCGTCTGCCTGACCTTATATTCGTTGACGGCGGAAAAGGTCAGGTAAATGCCGTAAAACCTGTTCTCGCCCAGATGGGAATAAATGTTCCGGTTTTTGGAATCGTAAAGGACGGAAAACATCACACAAGAGCCATTGCTTCATCTGGTGAAGAAATATCTGTTTCAAGTCTTAAATCAGCCTTTAATCTTATAACAAGGATTCAGGACGAAATGCATAGATTTGCAATAAGCTATCAGAGGAAAAAACATAATAAAAATACATTTGAACTTGAACTGACAAAGATTAATGGAATCGGTACAAAAAAAGCTCAGAAACTTATTATGTACTATAAAACAAAATCTGCACTGAAAAATGCTGATAAAGAAGAACTTAAAAAAATTGCCGGAGTCAGTCAGAAAACTGCTGAGGAATTATATGATTTCATTCAGAATCTCTGATACAGTTTCTGTAGTACTATTGATTTTTCTTTGTAGGGGCGAGCGGCAAACTGCCGCCTGTAATCTGTAAAATATACGCCCATTGGTTTTACCGGAATTTAATCTGTTGACCAATGATTTTCCGTACAGAAA
>DJFA01000076.1:8288-10616 GCA_002431975.1 Ruminococcus sp. UBA5884 | reverse complement strand
TACAGAAAACAAATATCGAATTTATGGTTTAACCATAATTCAGGCGGGCGACCAATGGTCGCCCCTACAAAAGAATCAGCGTTATTCTTAAAATTTTTGAAAATTATAACGGGCGAACAGTTGAATGTTCGCCCCTTTTGTTTATCAGATTTTAACTGTTTTAAATGATACAGCATCTTTCATTGATTTCACATAATCCTTTACATATGGAATACTGTCCTGTTTATGCTGTGCTACAATGTTTACAATTGCACTTCCGACAATAACACCATCAGCAATATGTGCTATATTTTCAGCCTGTTCAGGAGTTGAAATTCCGAATCCTACCGCACATGGTATATCCTTTACTTTTTTTATTGATGAAACCATATCTTTTACAAGATTTTCAGCTATATCCTTTCTCATTCCTGTAACTCCCATTGAGGATACACAATATATAAAACCTTCAGCTTCTGAAGCAATCATTGCTGTTCTTTCATGAGATGTAGGAGCAACAAGTGATATCATATTTACATTATATTTATCAAATATATCACTCATTTCATGCTTTTCCTCAAAAGGTATCTCAGGAATAATTACTGCACATATATCACATTCAACACATTTCTGTGCAAATTTTTCTATTCCGTAATTGAATACCGGATTTGCATATGTCATAAATGCAAGCGGAACTTTCAATCCGTCTGCTCTTGCTTTTTTCACCATTTCAATAATTTTGTCAGGAGTTGTTCCAAGCTTCAAAGCTCTTTCGCTTGCTTCCTGAATTACAGGGCCTTCTGCTGTAGGGTCTGAAAACGGTATACCTATTTCAATAAGGTCAGCTCCGCCCTCCTCGCAGGCAAAAAGAAGTTTTTCTGTAAATTCAAGACCGCAGTCCCCTGCTGTTACAAATGGAATAAATGCTTTTCCATGCCCGAAAACATTATTCATATTACTCATAAAGATTTTCCCCCTTATATCTTGCTATAGCTGCAACGTCCTTATCGCCTCTGCCTGAAAGATTTATAACTATTATTTTATCCTTATCCATATCAGGAGCAATTTTCATTGCATGAGCCACAGCGTGTGATGATTCGATAGCCGGAATGATACCCTCAGTTCTGGAAAGGTATTCAAATGCATTTACTGCTTCATCATCAGTAACTGAAACATATTCAGCTCTGCCTGTATCATGCAGATATGCGTGTTCAGGGCCTACTCCCGGATAATCAAGACCTGCTGATATAGAATATACAGGTGCTATCTGACCATTTTCGTCCTGACAGAAATATGATTTCATGCCATGGAAAATTCCGAGTCTGCCTGTAGAAATTGTAGCTGCATTTTTATCAGTATCAATTCCCTTTCCGCCTGCTTCACAGCCTATAAGTCTTACGCTTTTATCATCAAGGAAATTATAGAATGCTCCCATGGCATTTGAACCGCCGCCCACGCAAGCCATAACAACATCAGGAAGTCTTCCCTCTTTTTCAAGCATCTGCTGTTTTATCTCCTTGCTTATAACGCTCTGAAAATCTCTTACAATAGTCGGGAACGGATAAGGCCCCATAACTGAACCGAGAACATAATGTGTATCATCAAGGCGGCTGCTCCATTCACGCATTGCAGCATTTACCGCATCTTTAAGAGTTTTTGTTCCTGTAGTGACTGCATTTACCTTAGCTCCGAGGAGTTTCATTCTGTAAACATTAAGAGCCTGTCGGATAGTATCCTCCTCACCCATGAATATTTCACATTCCATACCCATAAGTGCGGCAACTGTAGCTGTAGCCACTCCATGCTGACCTGCACCTGTTTCAGCGATAACTCTTGTTTTTCCCATACGTTTTGCAAGCAGCATCTGACCTATAACATTATTGAGCTTATGAGAACCTGTATGGTTAAGGTCTTCTCTTTTAAGATATATTTTTGCTCCGCCGAGGTCTTTTGTCATATTTTCAGCATAATAAAGCAATGAAGGTCTGCCTGCATAATTATCAAGTAAATCCTTGAGTTCGGCATTAAATTCCTCATCATCTTTATATCTGTTATAAGCTTCTTCAAGCTCTGTAACTGCATTCATAAGAATTTCAGGTATGTACTGACCTCCATGAATACCAAATCTGCCTTTTGACATATAAAAATCTTCCTTTCATAATATAAATAAAAATTTTATCTTCATATTGCTGCATCTGCATTTCTTACAGCCTTAATAAATTCAGCTGATTTCAGTTCTGATTTTATTCCGTTTTCCTCAACACTGCTGCTTACATCAACCGCATACGGACTGCATTGTTTTATTGCTGCTGAAACATTCAAGCTGTCAAGTCCTCCTGCAAGAAAAAACGG
>DJFA01000076.1:0-8197 GCA_002431975.1 Ruminococcus sp. UBA5884 | reverse complement strand
CAGCAGAAAATCACATGGAAGTTCATCTGCCTTATATATTTCATCAGCAGATTTTACTCTTACTGCTTTTATTACCGGTTTGTCAGTAAGCTGTTTAAGATTCATAATATACTCATCATTTTCATTTCCATGAAGCTGTATCATGTCAATAATATTTCTTCTGCAAAGATTTTCTATAAAACTGATATCCTCATTTACGAAAACTCCGACTGAATGAATATTATCATCAAGCATTGATTTAAGCTTTTCAGCTTGATTAAAAGATATATTTCTTATACTTTTCTTAAAGAATACAAATCCTATAAAATCAGGTTTTAATCTGTTGCAAAATTCAATATCATCTGTCCTTGAAAGACCGCATATTTTTATTTTAGTCATAAAACTCCTTTCAGATAGTCAAGGCATTCCTTTTTATTTTCAGAACGCATAAGAGTTTCACCGATAAGAACTGCATTTGTGCCTGCTTCACGGAGTCTTGCAATATCATCGGGAGTTTTTATGCCGCTTTCTGCCACAAACAGAATATTTTCCGGAATATTTTTTCTGAGATTTACTGAATTTTCAATATCAACCTCAAATGTTTTAAGATTTCTGTTATTTACGCCTATAACTCTCGCTCCTGCTTTCAGAGCTGATTTTATTTCATCTTTGTCATGAGCTTCAACAAGTGCTGTAATTCCAAGCTTATCGCATACGGATATATATTTTTTCAGCGTATCAGTATCAAGCAGTGAACATATAAGAAGTACCGCCTTTGCTCCGGCTGTATGTGCTTCATATATCATATATTCATCAATAGTAAAATCTTTTCTTATAACCGGAACTGATACGATATCTGTAATTTCATCAAGATATTTTATATCGCCCTTGAAATATTCCGGTTCAGTAAGTACTGATATGCAGTCAGCACCTGCTTTTTCATATTCAGACGCAATTTCCTTATACGGAAAATATTCTGCAATTATATTTTTTGACGGTGATGCTTTTTTAACCTCGCATATAAATGCCATTGTATCCTTTTTATCAAGAGCCTTTTCAAATTCAAAATTTCCCTTTGGAACTGAAAAAGCTTTTTCCATCATCTCATCAGGAGATATTATTTCCTTTGATTTTCTTACTCTTTCAAGAGTCGAATCTGCAAGAATTTTAAGTATATCAGCCATATTTATTCCTCATTTGAAAGCTTTACAAACATTTCAAGCTGTTTCATAGCCTTGCCGCTGTCAATCTGTTTTTGTGCAATATCAATGCATTCAGCAATTGTACCTTTTCCTGCTATAAAAAGGCATACTGCTGAATTGAGAATTACAACATCACGTTTTGCACCTTTTTCTTTGCCGCTGAGTATATCAAGAGCTATCTGTTTATTAATCTGAGGATTTCCTCCGACAAGCTCATCTGATTTACAGAGTCTGAATCCGTAATCTTCAGGATTTATAACCATTTCAGTAATTTTTCCGTTATCAACAAGGCAGGCTTTTGTAACTGTTGTCATTGTTATCTCATCAAGACCATCACCGCCGTGAACTGTCATGGCTCTTTTTACTCCAAGTTTTGAAAGAACTTCTGCCATAGGTCTTAAAAGCTTTTCATCATATACTCCCATAAGCTGATATTCAGCGTCAGCCGGATTTGCAAGAGGGCCTAAAATATTGAATACTGTTCTGAGTCCAAGTGCTTTTCTTACAGGAGCAACATATTTCATTGATGAATGATATTTCTGTGCAAACATAAAGCACATACCTATATCACGGAGTATTTTCTCACTTTTTTCAACTGGTATATCAAGCTTTACACCAAGACTTTCAAGACAGTCAGCAGCTCCGCATTTGCTTGATACGCTTCTGTTGCCATGCTTTGCAACAGGCACTCCTGCTGCTGATACAACAAAACCTGAAACTGTTGAGATATTGAATGTAAACGCTTCATCTCCGCCTGTTCCGACTATTTCAAGCACTTCCATACCATCATGTTTAAGATGTATTCCGGCTTTTCTCATACCCTCCGCACAGGCAGTAATTTCATCAGTTGTTTCACCTTTCATTCTCAAAGCTGTAAGATATGATGATATTTCAATATCTGAAGCCTTTCCGCTCATTATCTCATTCATAACAGCTTCAGCCGTTTCATATGAAAGATTTTTTCCTTCAGCAATTTCCTTTATAGCTTCTTTAATCATAAAAAATCAATCCTTTCATTACAGTTTTATATCAAGAAAATTTTTAATCATAGTATATCCATGCTTTGTAAGAATGGATTCAGGGTGAAACTGAAGTCCGTAAACCTCACAGCCTTTTACCTTTACAGCCATTACTTCTCCCTGCATATCCTCTGAAATAACCTCAAGATTATCCGGAAGAGTTTCCTTTTTTGCGATAAGCGAATGATATCTTGCAACTTCTTCAATTTCCTCAAGACCTTTGAATATTGCTGATGATGTATCAATCTTTACAGGAGTTTTCTTTCCGTGGATAAGCTTTACCGCATGGCATATTTCAGCACCATTTACTTCACATATAGCCTGATGTCCAAGGCATATTCCAAGTATCGGAAATTCATTTCTGAGTTCATCTGCTGCCTTTTCGCTTATTCCTGCATTTTTCGGATATCCCGGCCCCGGTGAAATTATAATATGCGAAGGGTTGATTTTTCTTATCTCATCAATTGTAACTGCATCATTACGTACAACTTTTATATCGGAATCAATGCTTCCTGCAAGCTGATAAAGATTATATGTAAAGCTGTCATAATTATCAATCATAAGAATCATCAGTCATTCACCTCCATAGCATCAAGAATTGCATTTATACAGGCTTTTGCTTTATTTTCGCTTTCAAGATATTCATTTTCAGGAATACTGTCAGCAACTATTCCGCCGCCTGCCTGAATATACACCTTATTGTTTTTCTTTACAGCCATTCTTATAGCTATACAGGTATCAAGATTTCCGGTAAAATCTATATAGCCCAATGCTCCGCCGTAAATACCTCTCGGCTGGGTTTCTGTTTCCTCGATTATCTCACAGGCTCTGATTTTAGGAGCTCCTGAAAGAGTTCCCGCCGGAAGAATTGATTCAACACAGTCATATGCGTCATAATTCTCCCTGAGCTTACCTGTTACTTCTGAACATATATGCATGATTTTTGAATATTTAAGAACCTTCATATATTCAGTTACCTTTACAGTGCCTATTTCAGATATTTTTCCAATATCATTTCTTCCAAGGTCAACAAGCATATTATGTTCAGCAAGTTCCTTTTCATCTTTTAAAAGACCTTCTTCAAGCTTTCTGTCCTCTTCAGGAGTAATGCCTCTTGGTCTTGAACCTGCTATCGGGAATGTTGTCACAACTCCGTCCTTCATTTTGACAAGAGTTTCAGGAGATGTTGACATAAGTTCGATATCATCAGTTTTCATAAAAACCATATACGGTGAAGGGTTTGTAGTTCTGAGAACTCTGTATGCATTTATAAGGCTGTCATTATAATCACATTCAAAGCGTCTTGAAATGACTGCCTGAAAAATATCGCCGTCTGTTATATATTTCTTTGTTTTCTCAACCATTTCGCAGTATTGTTTCTTTGAAACGCTGCATCTGAATTCAGGCTTTTTAGTAACAGGGAAATTTCCTGCCGGCATATCTGATATAATTTTCTCCATTTCATGTATATCATTCAGAGCTTTTGAATAGTTCATATCTGGATTATCAGTTTTCATATTAACAACTATACAGATTTTCTGTTTCAGATGGTCATATGCAATCACTCTGTCAAAAAGCATGAAATCGTAATCATTGAAATCGCTTTCCTGAAGTTTAAGAACCGGTTCTGCATATCCTATCATTGCATATGAAAAATATCCAACAAGACCGCCTGTAAATGTAGGCATATCCTCCAGCTTCGGAGCTTTATATTCAGACATTATATTTCTGAGAGTTTCATATGGAGATAAGCTGCTTAAAACCTTTTCCCCGTCCTTTTCGACTGTGACTATATTATTTTTACAGGTTATCCTTACTATAGGGTCAAATCCCAGAAAACTGTATCTGCCCCATCTGTCACCCTGTTCAACGCTTTCAAGCAGAAAATAGCGTTCATTGTTATTTGCGATTTTTCTTAAAAGCGTGATAGGCGTGATTACATCTGCATAAATCTCACGGCATACAGGAATTATTTTATATTCCTTTGAAAGTCTGTCAATAACGCTGAAATCAGGTTTTATCATAAAAACTCACTCCATTTCAAAACAAATCAAAAAAGCCCTTGCCCCTTATAGAAAAGGGACAAAGGCTTATAAATAAACTTCTGCGGTACCACCCATATTGCCATATATTTCTTATATATGACCACTTGTTCTGCGTACATAAGAATACACACTTCCATGATAACGGGTGAAGTTCCCGTCAGTTACTACTGATATGCATAAACTGCATACGTTCGGACTGCCCTCACAAATCCATTCAGTAAAACACTGCTGTCAGTTCGCACCACACACTGACTCTCTGAAAATACAGTTATTAAACTTACTATTTTTGTTCAACGGTTTAAATATTGATTTAATTATATAATTATAAAAGCAATTTGTCAATTGTAACATTTCATAAATAATCATATCTTAAATGCATTTTTTATGTGATATAATACAAAACAGATGAATTACTATGTATGGGCGACAAATAGTCGCCCGATTAAATTATAAAGGATATAACAATGGCTGAATCTGTTTTTTATCAAGTGCATAAAGAATTGTTTCCGGAATTTTTTCAAAATCGGCTACAGCTGAAGTAGGTTTTTTGATATAATCATCCTGTGAAAACGGTACAAAATAATAATTTTTGTTGTTCATAAGCATACCTATATTCTTGGCTGAACCGGATAATGCATCGTTGGTTGCTATACAGAGAACTACTGAACCAGAATTTCTCAGGTGAGATTTGACAGCCATCACGGCTGGAGTATCCACTATATTACAGGCGAGCTTAGACAGAGTATTTCCAGTACATGGAGCAACAATAAGTATATCAGCAAGATGTTTCGGGCCTATAGGTTCAGCTCCGGCGATATCAGCAATGACTTTTTTTCCGCATATCTTTTCAGCAATCTGAATATTTTCAGCAGCAGTTCCGAATCGTGTATCGATTGAAGCCGCATTAAATGACATAAGAGGCTGAACTTCAGCCCCCGCTTCAACAAGTTTTTTCATCTGTTTAAATGATTTTTTAAATGTACAGAAAGAACCTGTCATAACATATGCAATTTTTATGCCTTTTAAATCAGTCAAAACCAGTCCTCCTTTCATCAATCATATTAATCAGTGTATCAGCCGCTGTATATCCGGCAGTTACAGGAAACAGCTTGCCAGGCAGACCTGAAGCAAGTACTGCTCTGATACCGAGTTCTGCGGCATAGCCGAAATCTGTTCCACCCGGTTTTGAAGCAAGGTCAATTATCATAGTTTTTTTACTTATATTGTCAAGAACATTTTTATCAAATATCAAAACAGGAACAGTATTGAATATCATGTCATATGAACCTGCAATATCTGCAAGTCTGCGTATATCAGCCGCTTTGCAGCCATAAATCTCAGCCCATGCAATATCTGATTTTTTTCTTGCTGAAACTGTAACATCAGCTCCCATAACCAGAAGTATTCTTGCAAGAGCCTTTGCAATTCTTCCGAAACCAGTAATTAAAATTCTGCTTTTGAAAATTGTTTCATCAGATTTTTCAAGAGCTGTCTGCAAAGCACCTTCAGCAGTAGCTTCTGCATTTATAACGCTGAATTCCTCACGTTTTGAATAGTCATATACAGGAACGCTGAAAATATCCGAGATTTCAGGACTGAACATACCGCCGTATACAGCTGAATTTTTCTTTAATTTAGGGATAAAATCCGATATCAGCAGTGTTTTATCCGAAAAAGGAGCATTAAGATTTTTTCCGTCCAGTGAAACCGGCAGAGGAAAAATTATTCCGTCAGCAATATTATCATCTGTTTCTGAAAGCAATACATCTGAAGCATCACTGCATTTATCAAATCCTGTAATTATAACCTTATAGAAATCGCTTAGTCTGCGAGCAAGATAAAGCTGTCTTAAATCGCCGCCTGCAACGATAAATGTTTTTTCAGATTCCATATAAAAACCTCTCTTATCTGCAAATACAGGGAAAATAAAACATTGAAATCATGTTTATACCATTATATTATGCTGACGGCTTTAATTTTGATACGAAAAAAACCGCAGGAAACTGTAAAAGTTCCTGCGGTTTCACACTCTGTCTGACTATAGGAAAAAATGATTATGCCTTGTTTACTGAACCGAAAAGTTCCATTTTTTCCTTAACTGTAGCCTTGATAGCTTCTGCACCAGGAGCAAGGAGTTTTCTTGGGTCAAAGCCCTTACCCTGCTGGTCTTTGCCTGCTTCAATGTATTCTCTTGTAGCAGCCTGGAAAGCGAGCTGGCATTCAGTATTAACATTGATTTTTGCAACGCCGAGAGAAATAGCCTTCTTTATCATATCAGCCGGAATACCTGTACCGCCATGGAGAACGAGAGGCATATCGCCTACTTTTTCCTTTACAGCAGCAAGAGTTTCAAAGCTCAGACCCTTCCAGTTTGCAGGATATTTGCCGTGGATATTTCCGATACCTGCAGCAAGCATTGTAACACCGAGGTCAGCAATAGCCTTGCATTCATCAGGGTCAGCACACTCACCAGCACCGATAACGCCGTCTTCTTCACCGCCGATTGAACCAACTTCAGCTTCAAGAGAGATTCCGAGGATATCGCAGGCATTTACAAGAGCGGTAGTCTTTTCAATATTTTCTTCAATCGGATAATGTGAACCGTCAAACATGATTGAAGAGAATCCTGCATTGATACAAGCCTTTGCACCTTCAAATGAACCGTGGTCGAGATGGAGAGCAACAGGAACTGTGATATTAAGTTCTTCGAGCATACCATTAACCATACCTACAACAGTCTTGTAGCCGCACATATATTTTCCTGCACCTTCTGATACACCAAGGATAACAGGTGAATTGAGTTCCTGTGCTGTAAGGAGAATAGATTTAGTCCATTCAAGGTTATTGATATTGAACTGACCTACTGCATATTTGCCTTCTCTTGCCTTGTTAAGCATTTCTTTTGCTGAAACCAACATTATTTTAGTCCTCCCAAAATATAAATTTTACAATAATATTATAACCTATATTGAGTAAAATTGCAATAATTTTGCCTAAAAAAACATAATAAGATTAAAAAAATAAATATCCGCACTACATTTTAGCAGCAATAACGCCGAGAATTATAAGAACTGCAACACCTAACAACACAAACCAGTTTTCAGTGATAAACTCTTCAAATGTACTGAATTCAAATATAAAAAGCTTCATTTTTCAGCCTCCATTGCTGAAATTACTTTATATAATACATTTTAAGAAATGAATTATATGAAATAATTTTTTGTAATTAAAAAGGAGTCTGAACGGATACTGAGTCTTAATTTCACCTCTGTTTCCGTTCAGATTTTGTTATGATGAAAAAAATTGATAAAATCTTACGGAGTTCCGGACGGATACAGAGTCTTTATTTCACCTCTGACCGTCCGGATTTTGTTATGATGAAAAAAATCGATAAAATCTTACGGAGTTCCGGACGGATACAGAGTCTTTATTTCACCCCTGACCGTCCGGATTTTGTTATGATGAAAAAAATTGATAAAATCTTACGGAGTTCCGGACGGATACAGAGTCTTTATTTCATCCCTGCCGTTCGGATTTTGTTATGATGAAAAATGATAAAATCCTTCTAAGTTCCGGACAGATACAGAATCATTGCTGTGACTCTGTTCTGCTTTGCAGGAATGTATGATATTTTTTCTGATTTCTGACAGAATAGTAGGAAAAAGCCTTCTGACAGAAAAAAACAAGCAGAATTATTTATATGTATTTCTTTAAAATTCAAGTCAGATACGCTCCTTTCTTAATTTGTGGTATTTCATTTGGAAAAGTAATGATATTATTATTATTTCACAATAATAATAATATCATAATTATCCTCTTTTTTCAACTTAAAATTGAAATAAAATTAAATCTTTACTATTTGCCATTAAATCATTTACATATATTACATATTAAGTCAAAAATATGAATAAAAAGTCCGGTCAGTTAATAATTTATATCCTGACCGGATTTA
>DJFA01000067.1:11812-12138 GCA_002431975.1 Ruminococcus sp. UBA5884 | reverse complement strand
ATTATATTGATGCAGTCCTCATGAAAATCGCCATGATTTCTGAAACTGAAAAGATAAAGCTTGAGAGATTTGCTTTCAACCATCTTTATATCAGGAACATATGATATATATATAGTTGCAAAATCAGGCTGACCGGTTATAGGACAAAGACTTGTAAACTCAGGACAGTTGAATTTTACAAAATAATTATTATCCTGATGCTTGTTTATAAATGTTTCAAGCACATCAGGACAGTAATCATCAGGGTAATTTGTGTTTTTGTTTCCGAGGAGGGAAACTGTATTCATTTCATCTTTATTTCTCATTTCGTTTAAACATTCCTTTCA
>DJFA01000067.1:0-11710 GCA_002431975.1 Ruminococcus sp. UBA5884 | reverse complement strand
CCGCCTTCATAGCAGCTCCATGTAAGTTCATAAGGAACTTTAAGTTCAAGACCTTTTTTTACAACATCAGCTTTAGTCATTTCAACAAACGGAGCTTCAATATGAAGCTGTTTTCCGCTTCCCTCATATATTGCAGTATTCATTGCATTGTTAAATGCTGAACTGCAATCTGGGTATGCATTTCCGGCAGCGTCGTCACTGTGAGCCCCATAGAATATTATACTGCAATCCTTTGAAAGTGCAATACTTGCCGCAGAAGCAAGAAAAAGACCATTTCTGAACGGAACATATGTTGAAACAGGTTTTCCGCTGCTTTCCTTAATCTGCTGAGCATAACTTTCCTTTGGTATTTCAGCATCTGAATGACTGAGCAGAGAACAATCCGAATATTCAAACATTTTTGACAAATCAAGTTCAATCAGTTCAACCTTATAGTAATCTGCAACAGCTCTTGCAGAACTGATTTCCTTTTCATGCTTCTGACCATATGAAATTGACAGAGCAACTACATTTTCATGACCATATTTTTCAACAGCCATTGCAAGACAGGTAGTACTGTCAATTCCGCCGCTTGATAAAACCATTACTTTCATAAAAAAACACCTCGTATTATTAATTAATGCCAATTCGGCAACAAAATTTTATGATTGAAAATATGGGATTTTC
Organism: Ruminococcus sp. UBA5884; assembly: GCA_002431975.1. Taxonomy (GTDB): domain Bacteria; phylum Bacillota; class Clostridia; order Oscillospirales; family Ruminococcaceae; genus UBA5884. Next base: position 11,044 of record DJFA01000067.1, on the reverse strand, counting down.
CTTATTTTCTGTAGGGGCGAACTGTGTTCGCCCGTAGGTTTGCAGCATACCTCAAACGGGCGAACACAGTTCGCCCCTACAGAAATAACCATCAAATTTGCGGTAAAATAACGCCATTGTTGACATTAAAACAGCCATAGAATTGATGTTATTTAAGTTTTAACTGGAGTGACAAATCATTTTCAAAACGTCCACGCAAAGTTTCAGTATAAGTTCTGGCACTATTGTTTTTAATGCCTCTTGCAGTCATACAGCTGTGACTTGCCTGAATAAGCACTGCAACATCAGGTGAACCGGTAACCTCCTGAATTATTTCAGCAATATCATTTCCGATACGTTCCTGAAGCTGAAGTCTTTTGGCTGCCATATCAGCAATACGGGCAATTTTGCTAAGACCTATTACTTTTCCTTTCGGGATATAAGCAACAGTTGCTTTCATATCATACATAAGGGCAAGATGATGTTCACAGTAGCTGAAAATTTCAATATCCCTGACAATTACAATATCATTTTTACTCTGACCGTTATTTATATCCGCATCAAAGGTTTTATTGAACATCTGAGCAATTTCATGATTTGTATAATTCATGCCTTCAAAAACTTCCTCATACATTCTTGCCACTCTGTCAGGGGTATCTTTAAGACCCTCACGTTCAGGGTCATCACCGAGAGCAACAAGTATCCCCTTTATATGTTCACGGATTGCATCTTTATCAATAGCCATAAAATTATTATACTCCTTTTTTATCCGGACTCCATATAATTTTATGGAGCTGGAGCTGTAAATTCACATCATTGAGTTTTTTCTGTTTCATAAATTCAACAATATCCTCAGGATTTATTGAACCAAAAACAGGACTTATATATACATGACATTTTTTAATAAGATTATATTTTTCAATAATCTGATAAGCTGTTTCAAGGTCATTATGAGAGCCTGCAACAAACTTTACAGTATCATCTTTGCAAAGATAATTGAAATTATCAGTATTCATAAATTTTTCCATACCGCTTGACGGCAACTTATAATCCATAGTAAACAGGGGGGGTATTGATATGCTGCTGAATCTGCCTATATCAGCACTTCCATTTGTTTCTATTTCAACATTAAGCGAAATATCACATGAAAGAGTTTCAATAAGGACTTCAATATCAGGCTGAATAAGAGGTTCTCCTCCGGTTATCGTAACATTTTTAATTCCTGTTTTCTTTATATAATCATATATTTCATTTTCAGTCATAAGAGTATATGGTGTATCAGTCTGATTTGCCCATTTTGTATCGCAGTATGAGCAGTCAAGATTACAGCCTGCAAAACGTATGAAAACGGCAAGCTGACCGGCACGGACACCCTCTCCGTTTATGCTTGTAAATTTTTCTGTTATTCTGAACTGACTCAAAAAAATCACTCTCCCGTATATATGGCACAGTTGTTTTCAGTTTCATAGACTGTAACTGATTTTACATTATAATTTCTGTCAGAAAGCATTTCAAAGAATATTCTTGCAAGATTTTCAGCTGTAGGGCGGCAGTCAAGCTGAATTATATTGAAATTTTCAGCTTCAAGGCATTCAAGAGTATTTTTTCTGAGAGAATTTTTTTCTATTATAAGAGCATGGTCAAAGCTGTCAGCAATTGATTTAAGGTCTTTTTTAAGTATGCCGAAATCGACAAGCATACCTCTCATCTGACCGGAATCATTAAGAGAATCGCCATATATTTCAGTTTCTATTCTCCATCTGTGACCATGGATATTTGAACATTTTCCGTCATATCCGGCAAGAAAATGAGCTGAATCAAATTCAGCATTTGTTTTAAGCAGATACATAATATAAAAAATCTCCTTTTATTAAATGGTTATTATCTGTAGGGGCGACCATTGGTCGCCCGCCCAAAATTCCGGTAAATTGGAGCGGGCGAACTTAAGGAAGCCCCTACAAAATTATAAGGAAAAACCCATATTTTCAATCATAAATTTTGTTGTCGAATTAGCATTTATTCAATAAAAAAGATACGGATATATATAGTTATACCCGTATCTGAAACAAAACTGTGTATTCAGAGTCCGAGTTTTTTTTAATGACAGGATGGTACAAATGAACTGTCAGTATAAAATTATCCAAGTATTTTTTCTATTTCCTCAATCTCATCAGGGGTAAATGAAGTTTTATACACCGCCTGAATATTTTCCTTTATCTGTTCCGGAGAACTTGCACCGATAAGAACAGATGTTACCCTGCCGTCACGGAGAATCCATGAAACAGCCATCTGGGCGAGTTTCTGACCTCTTGACTTTGCAACTTCATTCAGTTTGATAAGCTTTATACGCATTTCATCAGTAAGCTGACTTGCAATATCAGACTGATTTTTAGCGGCTCTTGAATTTGCAGGAATACCATGAAGATATTTATCTGTAAGCAATCCCTGATAAAGAGGTGAAAACGCTATCAGACCGATACCAAATTCCGCAGATGCACAATGATAAAGACCATCTTTTTCAATACGTCTGTTAAGCATTGAATATGACGGCTGATTGAGAACGAACGGAGTTTTAAGCTCCCTGAAAATCTCAGTCATTTTCTTTGTATTCATCTTGTTATAGTTTGATATGCCGACATAGAGAGCTTTCCCCTGTCTTACAGCATTGTCAAGGGCAAGAGCAGTTTCTTCAAGAGGAGTATCAGGGTCATATACATGATGATAGAATATATCAACATAATCAACGCCTATTCTTTTAAGACTCTGGTCAAGGCTTGCAGTAAGATATTTTCTTGAACCGTTTCTTGAACCATAAGGGCCGTCCCACATTTCATATCCGGCTTTTGTTGATATACATATTTCATCACGGTAAGCACGCAGACCTCTGTCAAGTATTTTTTTGAAATTGGCTTCTGCCGAACCCGGTTCAGGGCCATAGTTGTTAGCCATATCAAAATGAATTATACCGTTGTCAAAAGCGGTGCGAACCATTTTTTCCATATTTGCAAAATTGTCATATGTTCCGAAATTATGCCATAAACCGAGTGAAACTGCTGAAATTTTAAGTCCGGTTTTTCCGCACCTGTTGTAAACCATTTTGTCATATCTTTTTGGATTTGCCTGATATTCCATATTGAAAGCCTCCTTTTATATAAATTCACATCCTGTATTTATGAATTTGCATACATCAGCAAACATATTGTTGTTTTCAAGAATATGCATACATTTTTCAGCATTTATAATATCATCAAAAATCCCGAATACCGCTGAACCGCTGCCTGTCATAAGAGCAGTTTCCGCATTGTTTTCAAGCATTGTTTTCTTTATAAAGTCAACATCATCAAGATTTGTTGTCTGTTCAAAGACGTTGCCGAGATATTTTAAAGCTGATTTGAAATCATTGTCTTTAATTTTTTCAAGGATAATAGCAGTATCAGGGTGAATGATATTTTTCTGCATCTCATCGAATTTATGATATGCTTCAACTGTTGAAACACCATCTTTTCCCTTGGCAACGCAAAGAAAATATCCGTCAGCTGTCAAAGTTAAAGGTTTGAGTATATTTCCTGTTCCTTCAGCAAAAACAGTACCGCCTTTTATGCAGAAAGGAACATCAGCACCTGTTTTTTCGCCTATTGAACAGAGTTCATCTTCTGAAATACTGTCTGAATAAAGATGATTGAGAGCCTTGAGAACAGCAGCTGCATCAGCACTCCCCCCGCCCATTCCGGCTTTTGAGGGGATTTTTTTACTGATTTTTATATCAGCACCTGATTCAGTGCGTTTTATATATTCAAAGAATGCAGCGGCTGCCTTGTATGCGATATTTCCCATACCTGACGGAATTTCAGAATTATCCGCTTCAACATTTATAATTCCCGTATTATTGAGTGAAACGCTCACTGTATCATAAAGGGAAATACTCTGAAAAACGCTTTCTATGCTATGATAGCCGTTTTCAAGAACACCTGTTATATCAAGTGAGAGATTAATTTTTGCATATGCTTTAAGTCTTGCTGACTTGTCCATTCAAATCCCCCGCTTTTATTTCATCAAGAAATTCTTCAATTCTTTTAAGAGCCTCAAAAAGATGATTAAGTGAGTATGCATATGAAACTCTTATGAATCCCTCACCGCTTTCACCGAAGGCATTTCCGGGAACTACTGCAACCTTATGACGGTAGAGAAGCTGTTCACAGAATTCTTCACTTGAAAGGCCGGTGCTTTTTATTGAAGGAAATACATAGAATGCTCCCTCCGGATTAAAACATGAAAGACCAAGTTTATTGAAGCTGTCAACAAGCAGACGGCGACGGATATCATATTCAGCAACCATTTTTCTGACCTCTGAATCACAGTGTCTTAAAGCCTCAACAGCAGCATACTGACTCATTGTAGGTGAACACATTATTGCATACTGATGAATTTTAAGCAGCTGTTTCATAAGAGGTGCAGGGCCGCAGGCATATCCGAGTCGCCAGCCGGTCATTGCAAAAGCCTTTGAAAAACCGTTTATATGAATAGTATGTTCTTTCATGCCATCAAGCTCAATTATGGAACAGTGTTTTTTTCCATAGGTAAGTTCTGAATATATCTCATCTGAAAGAATGATTATATTTGTATCTCTTATGATATCAGCAATTGGTTCAAGGTCTTCCCTTGTCATTATCGCACCTGTCGGGTTATTTGGAAAAGGAAGAATGAGTATTTTAGTCCTGTCAGTAATTTTTTTTCTGAGTTCATCAGGCATAAGCTTAAAATTATTCTCAATACTGGTATCTATGCTGACAGGAGTACCTCCGACAAGCTGAACTATAGGAGCATAACATACAAAGCATGGTTCAACGATAAGAACCTCATCACCGGGTTCAATCAGTGAACGTATAGCCATATCAATAGCTTCCGAACCGCCGACAGTCATGACTATCTCTTTGTCAGGGTCATATTCAGCACCTGTTTTTCTTTTTACATATGAAGAAACCTCAGTTCGCAGTTCTTTAAGACCTGCATTTGCGGTATATGTGGTTTTTCCACGTTCAAGAGTATGAATTGCAGCTGAACGTATAGCCCACGGAGTATTGAAATCAGGTTCGCCTACGCCAAGACTTATAACTCCCTCAATAGTCTGGGCAACATCAAAGAATTTTCTTATTCCGGAAGGCTTTATATTTTTAACCTTTTCGGGTATAAGCTTATCATAATCCATCACGGAGAAACAAATCCCCTTTCATCAGCAATATTATTTTCAATAAAGATACCCTTTTCCTTGTAGCGTTTGAGAATGAAATGAGTAGTTGTTGAGATAACGCCGTCAATTGTTGAAAGACGCTGTGCCACAAAAAGAGCAACTGTTTTCATATCAGTTCCGCTTATTGTAACGGCAAGGTCAAAAGTTCCTGACATCAGTGAAATGCTTTCCACCTCATCATACATCATAATTGTCTTTGCGAGGTCATCAAAGCCGTAATCACGCTGAGGAGTTACTTTAAGTTCAATGAATGCAGTAACATTGTTTCTGTCGGCAAGGTCTTCATTGAGGATAACGCTGTATCCCATTATAACTCCCTGTTCTTCATATTTTTCTATTTTTGCGGTAACCTCCTCCGGTGTCATATCGAGCATCGCCGCAAGCTGTTCATGAGAAAGGCGTGCATTCTGTTTAAGAAGATTCAAAAGCATATCCATAAAAAATAGTGCCTCCTTTAAAAAAAGTTGATTTTTTATTTTATCGGCATGAAAACAGGTTCATGCTTTTCAAAACGGCAGACATTTTTAAAACCTGCCGCTGCTGCGATTTCAAGGCCTTCCTTTATGCCTTTTGCGAGATCATCAGGAGTATGTGAATCAGAACCTACTGAGATTATCTCACCGCCGAGGTCACGGAAAAGCTTTACATATTCAAGAGTCGGGAAAGTTTTTTTATATTTCTGTCTTAAACCCGAAGTATTGATTTCAATGCCTTTTCCTTTCTGAGCGATAAGTCTGAAGCTTTCAGCGATAATTTCATTATAAGGTGACATATCCGCCTTAAAGCCGTATTCTCCCTCAATATATCTGAGAGTATATGTAAGATGTCCGAGAACATCGAATTTTCCCCACTGACAGAGTTTATATATTTCATTGAAATACTCATCAAGGAGCAGAGGAATATTTTCCTTTGAATAGTCAAGAAATGCAAAATCAAGATGGTTTGGTATTTCATGCATAGAACCTATTATAAAATCAAGACGCTTGTCAGCAAGTATCTCGTCAGCGGCTTTTAAGTCACGGTTAGCCTGACCAAGTTCTATTCCGCAGACAACATTCAGTTTTCCCTTGAAAAGTTCTTTTGCTTCGGTATTTTCAGCCATTGATTTGAGGAAATAGTCCCTGAAATCGTATGTATCATATTCATTGTCAGGCTGAGGCACAGCATTATAGTATTCCATGCTGTAGAAGCGGTTTGCTTCGCAGTGGTCAGTTACTGCCAGTGTATCAAGACCCATTTCAACCGCTCGCCTGCAAAGGTCAGCAACGCTTTTATTATCCGCATCGGGAGAATTATGTGTATGTGTATGACAATCCAGCAGCATATCAGTTTACACCTTTCAAATTATAATCAATGAATACATTATATCATACTTTGATTATTTAATCCAGTGTTTAATAAAAAAATTTATGATTGAAAGTAAGGAAATTTTTTATACTATATTTTTTTGTAAATAATAACGGGCAGTCAGCGACTGCCCGTATTCTGATTCAGGTATTATTTCCATCAATAAATTCTATGAAATGTTTTTTCGGCAAAGGCTTTGAATAATAGTATCCCTGAATATATTCACATTCAAGAGCCGCAAATGTTTCCATACATTTCTTTGTTTCAATGCCTTCAACAACTATTTTCATATTAAGAGCTTTAAGCATTTTAATTGTATTTTTAAGCACTATCATCATTTTAGGATTATTTTCATTATTTACAAAAGTCTTGTCAAGCTTTACGATTTTAAGAGGCAGAGAAGCCACACGCCTTATATTTGAATATCCTGTTCCGAAATCGTCAAGTGAGAAGCTTATTCCGGCATCTGAAAGTGTTTTCAGATTTTCGGAAATTATATTCTGGAAATTAGCTGCCGCAGTTTCAGTTATCTCAAGATTGAGCTGTTCTGACGATATGCCGTGTTTTTTAATTATACTGAGTATATCATTTGCAAGATTATTGTTCATGCACTGTACTACTGAAAGATTGACTTCAATATAATCAAGACCGAGTTTTCTGAAATCATCTGAAGCAATAAAGCTGCATACAGATTCAAGTACAAAGTTGCCTATTTTATGGATAGCACCGCTTTTTTCTGCGGCAGGTATAAAAAGTTCAGGTGAAATGAAGCCATACACATCATCATTGAGTCTTATAAGAGCCTCTGCTGAATTGAAACGCTTTTCATTTATTGAATATATCGGCTGATAATATACAGAAAGCTTGTCATTAGCAATTGCATTGTCAATAATTGAATCAAGATTTCTTATAATACTGTAATGCTTTTTTTCAAATATATCACTGGCATAGAAGATATCTCCGGTATAATCATGTTTTTTATGAAAATCATTTCCAAAAGACATAAGCATTGAAAAATCATCGATATCTTCAGGGCAGTGTGCAACACATATGTATGTTATAAGATTGAGATTCATATTGTTATATGAAAACTGGTATTTCATTGAACGGTTGATTATATCAGCAGTTTTCTGAGTAATACTTTCATATCTGCGGTCTATAACCATTCTGAATCTTCCGGTATCAAGGTAATAGAGGTCTGCTTTGGCTTTAAGCTGCTTGTTTATTTTCATAAGGTTTGAAGCAATTTTTTTAAGAATATGATTAACTCCGTCAAAGCCGATTATTTCATATAAGGACTGATAATTTGCAATATTTATAAGTATGATATCTAATTTCTTTTCATTTGCAAAGCTGCATTTTCTGTCAACAGCATATGCATTCATATTTTTAACGCCTGTAAGTGAATCTATTTCATCTTCAGGACGCTGTATCATCATTGAAACAAAGAGCAGTGCAATGGCATTTGCAAACATTTCAACAGGATACTGAGGATAAAGCATCTGAATAAGTATTGCAAGAATTATTATCGGATACATCATTATAAGCGATATGAATTTTGATGTCTGGAAAAGATTGTGGAATTTTATAAGATGTATTAGTCCTATAGCCAGATAGAAAAACGAACTGACATAAAGAATCGGAAACAGAATACCCCTTGTATAAATATCATTTTCATCAAGACTGAATATAAGATGTGTAAACGGATTTGTAACAATGGCTGCTGTTACTATGGATATCGGCAGATAAAACATCACTCGCATAACCGTATTTTTAAATTTATGCCATGTATCCGTAAGTGATACAAAATAAAGAACATAGGCGGCAGCTGTAAGATTATGAAACAGCAGATAGCCCATATGACTGAAATTTTTCCAGAAAACATTTCCTGAGCCTGCATTGTCGAATCCGATAGCCATTGTATCAAATACTGAACTCAGAAGTATTATCATAGTAATGGCTGTAAAATATCTGTTGCTTTTTCCATGTATAAGTCTGCGAAAGAATATGGATATAAAAAGAATGAAAATTATAATAACCGCACAATAGTTGAAATAGTTAATTTTTTCCACAAAAGACAGCCTCCTAATCTGTTGTGATTAACGCCGGAAACGGCATTATATTAATAATTATTATATCATAAATTTGCTATAATTTCAACAAAAAAAGTTCCGTTCAGATTTTTTTCAGCAATCTGACCGGAATTTCTGATATTTATTGTCAAGCAGCAGTTTTTTCTGCTTTGAAATGCGTTCAGTGAACTTGTCAAGGAAGTCCTGCGGAGCTTCTATTTTTATCACAGGGCCGAATGAAAGGAGTCTTATAAGTATTTCTGTTTCATCCTGCTTGTCAAAATAGAGCAAAGCCGTGCATATGCCTGTATTTTCATCAATTTCAGTATGTTTTTCATATGAAGCAAATTCAAGCATGAATCTTTCAACGCCGTTTCTTTTCGGAAATATTTTAAGTCTTACAGGTTCAGAACATCTTTTATATGCAGAAATTCTTTTCATATCAGCTTTCTGCGGATAAATTGAATCAGTTTTCCTTAAAGAATTTATTCTTGAAAAGTTTATGGTAACTATTTTTACAGTACGGTTATTTTTTATCTGAGCGGCAAAGAATCTGAATTTATTGTTTTTGGCTGAAAACTCTATCATAAAAGGCACAAAAAGATGAGTAATGTGCATACCTTTTCCGGAGGTGAAATCCACCTCTATTATACGCTGATTCTTTACAGCTTCAAGAACAGTTCTGAAATGATTTATATAATTTTCATCTGTAAAATTGTCCCCGTCCTTGTATATATCAAAATAATTGAAATGACTTTTTTTATAGAGCGGATTTACATCATCGAGTTTACTCTGTATTTTCTGTATATCATCATTATCAAGGAAAAGACGGGATTTTTCATCATTAAGCACAGCTTTAAGCCAGCTTTTTTCAAGAATTGTAAGAGGCATAAATGGCTTGTTTTTAAGGACTGAAACAAATTCATTGTCTTTGGATTTTATAAATCTCCATGAATTATCGTCCTCAAGCTTTGGCATAATAAAAAAATCCGATTCGCTGAAAGCTTTTTTTCTGATTAATTCAGCAGCATCACGGCGTTTTACGGATTTATGTGAAAGCAAAGCTGAAACAGCTGAATAGTATGCACTGTATATTTCTGAAAACAGCTCCATATTCAATCCCCTTTCTGATACATTCTGTCCATTTTAAAAATATCGTTATAGAATTTTTCTGATACTGATTTATCAGAACATTCAACTGATATTATTCTGCCGATAAATGTTTTTATCCATGGACTTGCCTCACAGACATCAAAGAGTTCTGTTTCATATGTATATATATTTTTTTCAGTTCTTGAAACAGTACCGTTTCTGCCTTCACGGACAAGTCTTTTTATAATAAAATCCTCTTTTTCCTCATCTATGAGAAGAGTTATTTTTAATTTCTGAGTATTTCCTGAAATTCTCCTGCTGCCGAAAGATGAACCCCAGCAATATTTCTGATTTGCAGCATATTTTTCTGCTATCATATCATAATCGCTGCATTCATCAAGAATTTTTACTTTTTTAATATAGTCGAGCCGGAATGAATTGAATCTTTTTATTTTATCAACATAGGTAATTATATATCGTCTTCCGGTCTGGAGCGATATATGAAATTCAACCGGCACAGCATTTATAACAGTTTTATTTTCATTTTTTCCGAAATGAACTATTTCAACTGATTTCTTCTCATCAATTGCATTTATAAGGCTGAGCATAACATTATCCTCAAGAGTATGGACTATAAAATTATGTTTTATAAGAAATGTTCTGTTAATTTTGTCATACTGTCTTAAAATATAGCTTCCTATTACTCCGAAAGGAGCTGACTGTGAAAAGAATCTTATCATATCAAAGAATTTTTCGCTGTCATCACATATATTTTCAGGGCAGTCAGTGCATAATTCAAACATATGAGCTTTTTTATTCTTTATAATCCTTACTATTCCCTCCGAAGCATATTCCTTTAATTTTATTCTTATTGTCTGAGGTTCAAAGTAAACATCATACTGACTGAATATTTTATCTGTTATTTCATCAACTGTAAGCGGAGCTGAATTTTTAAGCACATCTGTTATAAAGAAATGCAGTTCAATATCATTATCAGTAAAGCTTTTTGAAAAATATGCATTATAAAGAGGATTTTCATATATTTTTCCGCTGTCGCATGAAATTGAGATTTGTTTTCCTTTTTTCGAGCTGCTGAAATCGATATAGTTTTTAAGCCAGCTTTCAATGCGTCTTTTTTCATTGTCATATGTACGCAGACTTTTATATTCAAAATCCGAACGTGTTTTATAGCCGTATATATAGAAATCACGCATATAGTTTCTTATCTTGTCAAAATTTTTAATAAGTTCTGAATATGCAGACATTTTTATCATCTCCTTTTGATAATATATCAGAAAATTTACCT
>DJFA01000017.1:8066-9850 GCA_002431975.1 Ruminococcus sp. UBA5884 | reverse complement strand
AACAATACTGACAAAAGCTGAAATACAAGAGTTCTTAAAAATGATATGCAGGCTGAAACTCCGCCATTGTTAAGAGCTGTGAAAAATCCTGAACAGAAAACATTATATCCGGCAAGCAGAAATGAAAATGCAAAAAGTCTGAATGCATGAAGTGTAAGCTCATAAAGTTCCTTGTCATAGCCCACGAACAGCGAGGCAAGCGGCACTGACAGCAGCATTGCAATTATGGTGAGTATTACTCCGGTTATAAGCATCATTTTTACGCCCATTTTAAGCATATTTTTAAGCCTGTCCGTATCTCCTGAACCGTAGTTGAATCCGATTATCGGGGCACTTCCTATAGTAAATCCCATAAATACAGCATTGAATATAAACTGTACATACATAAGCACTCCATATGCTGAAACGCCGTTTTCACCGATATATTTCATAAGCTGGAGATTGTATACAACGCTTACGAGAGATACTGAAACATTTGACATAAGTTCAGATGAACCGTTTATACAAGCCTGCAATATCGGTCTGAAGCTGAGTTTTGTCTTTACAAGACGCAGACGGCTTGAATTGGGTCTTAAAAAATATATAAGAGGGATAATTCCGCCGATAAACTGGCTTATACCTGTTGCAAGTGCCGCACCGGTGACTCCCCATCTGAAAACCGATATAAAAAGAGCATCAAGGACTATATTTGTAACTCCTGCGGCAATAGTTGTATAAAGTCCGAATTTAGGCTTTTCCGCAGCAACAAGAAATGTCTGGAATATATTCTGGAGCATAAATGCACAGGTAAATGAAATTACAGTCCGTCCGTATGAAACACAGTCCTCCATCATTGCCTCAGATGCACCGAAAAGTACTGCAACGGGACGAATAAATACTATTCCTGCGATTATAAGGACTATTCCGAGAAGAACAGCAAAAATAATCATCATTGAAAAATACTGATTAGCCTTTTCTTTATTGCCTTCACCGAGAGTTTTTGATACAAGGGCAGTTCCTCCTGTACCTATCATAAATCCCATTCCGCCGAGAATCATTACAAACGGCATAACAAGATTTACAGCGGCAAATGCAGTTTTTCCTGCAACATTTGAAACAAAATATCCGTCAATAACGCCGTATATTGATGTAAATATCATCATTATAACTGACGGAAGCACAAACCTTATAAGTTTTCGGTATGTGAAGTATTCAGATATCTGGATATTCATTTTTTTTCACACCTTTCTGTAATATTACGCATGGAAATGCTGTAATTACGGAGCATTTCCAGAAGCATATTCTGTTTTTCACCGGAAAAGCTGCCAAACGACTGCATTTCCGCATCAATTATCATATCAGCAGTATTTCGGGCGATAGCTTTGCCTTTGTCGGTAAGAAAAATAAATTTTTTTCTTTTATCCTCATAAAAGACGGTCTGTATTATGCCGTCTGATTCAAGTTTTTTGATAGCAGAATTAACGGTCTGTTTGGGCTGATACATTTGTGAGCATATGCCGCTCTGGGTCATAGGTTCATCGGCAAGCCGCAGAGTATAAATTATCCAGAATGAACATTCGCCCATGCCGTATTTTTTTGCCATTCCACGATAAATATCATCGATATCCTTCATAATGCTGTTGAATTGTCTGAGAGTATCTTTTGAATCCATAATATCCCTCCAAAAAAATAAGTCCGAAATCGGACGATTGGATTATAACATAAAAAAAATAAATTGTCAACAAAAAAATAAAATTCAACAGAATTTTTCTGCTGAATTTTATTTAACGCGAATTCGACAATAA
>DJFA01000017.1:0-7966 GCA_002431975.1 Ruminococcus sp. UBA5884 | reverse complement strand
TGGTCGCCCCTACAAAAAACAATCCATCGAATTTGCGTTATTTATGCAATATTGATTTTCAACCCTTGTCAATGTTTATAACTGCATTGTATCTTGAATCATGTTCTGAAAGCTTATTTGCAATCATATCAGTGACTTCCTTGTCTGAAAATTCAAATTTAAAAGGCACAACCACATCAAATATAAGATTTTCACGGTTTTCGCCTTTTGTCATTCTGAAATCATGGATACTGAGCTGTTCACTTATTGATTTTACTATATTTTCAGTAAGCTGTCTTGTAAGAATTGTTTCTTCATCATTATCTGCAACAGGGTCCATATGTATTGAAACAGCACACTGATATTTTTTTTTCATACTGTCTTCAAGCGAGTCAATAAGCTCATGTGCAGAAGTAAAATCCATTTCGCATGGTACTTCTGCATGAAATGATATTACCATATTCCCTATGCCATAATCATGAACAAGCAAATCATGAATCCCGATTATATTCGGATAACTCATAGCTGTTCTGCTGATATCGCTTACAAGTTCACTGTCAGGAGATGAACCGAGAAGCGGTGAAACACATTCCTTACAGGCAATAAATCCGGAACGGAAAATAAAGATTGCTACAAGTATTCCGGCATATCCGTCAATATTTACGCCTGTAATCAGTGAAACAATCATTGCAATTATAACTGTTCCGGTAGCGGCACAGTCTGAAAAGCTGTCTGCGGCAGAGGCTGAAAGTGAAGCAGAACTGATTATATTTCCGAGCTTTTTATAAAAATACCCCATCCATGACTTTACTGCAACAGATACTATAAGAATTATAAAGGCAAGCACTGAAAAATTAAGTTCCTCATGAGAAAATATCTTTGAAACAGATGATTTTCCGAGTTCAATTCCCATCATCATTATAATGAATGATATTACCAGTCCTGAAATATATTCCATTCTGCCGTGACCAAACGGATGTTCCTTGTCAGCGGCTTTTCCAGCCATTCTGAAGCCGATAAGCGACATCACTGAAGAACCTGCATCGGAAAGGTTATTGAATGCATCAGCTGTTACAGAAACAGAACCTGAAATTATTCCTGCGGCAAGCTTGCATAGAAAAAGCAGAATATTTAAAGTAATTCCGGTGCATGAACCAAGATATCCGTATTTTCTTCTGACAGACGGGTCTTTTATATCGTCCGGATTTCTTATGAATAGTTTTATCAGCAGTTTTGTCATAAAATCCTCCTGTTGCATTGAAAAATTATTTATGCTATACTGGATATAAAAAGGAGATTTGTTTTATATGGATAACAATATTATAAGAGCCATGCAGGAAAACGACAGGAATGAAGTTATTGAAATGATGAGAGTATTCTATGCATCTCCTGCGGTATTCAGCAATGGCTCTGACGAAATTTTTATCAGCGATTTTGATAACTGTATCGGGAACAGTCCGTATCTTGAAGGCTTTATATTTGAAAATTCAGGCACAGTTCAGGGCTATGCAATGATTGCAAAAAGCTTTTCAACTGAATTTGGGAAACCGTGCATATGGATTGAGGATATCTATATCAGAGACGAATTCAGAAACTGCGGCATAGGAAGCAGATTTTTCAGATATATTGAAGAAAAATATACTGATGTTATTTTCAGACTTGAGGTTGAAGAAGAAAATAAGCGTGCAGTTCATGTTTACAGAAAAAATGGATTTGATGAGTTTCCGTATATGGAAATGAAAAAGGAAAACTGAGGTTTTCCTTTTTTGTTATGCGGCTATTCTGAATATATTGTATATCAGCAGAGCAAATGTTATAACTGATATTACAAGATATATGATACCTGTTTTCTTTGAATTGTTTTTGAATCCTGTCACTGATATCATTATGTTGCATACTGTAAGTAATGCCCACATTACAGGAAATGCAACAGGAAGTGAAAATATTCCGAATGCACTTAGTCCGCATAGTATGAATGATATGAATATCATGACAAGAAGCACTGTCATGACAGCTGAATTATTTTTTTTCATGTTCTTTTAACTCCTTTTCTTTTCTGCGTTCCTTAACACTGTGTTTTACGCCCTTGTCATCGAGAATATAGCAGTGGTCGAGCTGATTTGTAAGATTTCCGACAACGCTTGCACGGTATTCGTTTCTGAGCTTTGTCTGTTCAGCTTTTTCCTCATCTGTAAGGCCGGAGGTTTTTGCTTTTCTTGCAAGTTCGTTTATACGGTCTATTTTTTTCTGTTTCATATTATATAATAACACTCCTTATGATTTGAATCAAATGATTATTTTCTGTTGAAATTCAGATTAAATAATATGCAAATTCGTTTTGTAGGGGCGACCATTGGTCGCCCGTTGATTTATCAATGATTTTATCTGTTGACCAATGATTTCCCATACAGAAAAAAATATCAAATTTATAGTTTAACCATAATCCGGCGGGCGACCAATGGTCGCCCCTACAAATAACAACCATCGAATTTGCGTTTAATTGCTGTTGATTTCAGCGGAAAGAATGCCTCTGCCATCTGTAGCAATATAAATTCTGCTGCTGTCAGCGGATAAAGCAGCAGCTTTTTTTCCGAACTGGCGGTTCTGGTCGCTTATCATAGTCCATTTGTTTCCGCCGTCATATGAACAGTATATGCCGTATCCGCTGTTCATAACTGTTCCGGCTATGTAAACAGCAGTGCCGCCGTCATTTGTCTTTGCAAATGTCATATATTCGCCTGAAAGACCAGTTATCTGTCTGAATTCATTGCCGCCGTCCTCTGAATACATTACTTTTTTTCCGCATATCCATATTCTGTTTTCATCTGAATATGGTTTTGAATTTTCAGGGATATCCGAAGCAGTTTTTCTGAATGTTTTTCCGCCGTCCTCAGATGAATAGAAGGAATTTTCTGAAACTGCATAGTATTTCATTGAATCTGTCCTGTCAGAGCATACAGAAGCTCCCGGAGGAAGTCCCTCACATCTTTCCCATGTCTGACCGAAATCATATGTTATTACAGGTCGTTTGCTTTTGTCATCAGGTATCCATATAAATGAACTGCCGTCAGATGCAACGCATACAGTTCCGTTGTATGAATTTTCATAGCCTTCAGGAACTGTTGCCGTACTGTACCATGATACACCGCCGTTATCGGTGAAAAGTACCGGAGTCATTGCAAAAATGCTGTGTTCGCCGCATCTTACTGCAATATCAGGGTTATCATATGCACAGTCGATATCAACAGAACCGGTTACCTGAAATTTTTCATCAGCTGATACAGGAGATGATATATCTGTACGGGTAAATCCTCCCCAGTTTTTATCGAGTGAATATATTTTTCCGTCAGCGGCAATGATATCTTCGGCAGATGTTATTGAAAGACCATTGCACATATCGCTTATGGATACTTTTCTTTCAGGATTTTCAGTATCTGAAAGATTATTTGCTCCTGATACTTCAAAAATGCCCTTTTCAGAACCATATATCATATGTGAACTGTCATGAGGGTCTATGCATAAAGCAGTCAGCCATTTACCGAGAGATGTATTCATATCATTTTCAAGCCATTGTGCATATGGAAAATTAAATTCATAGAAATCAGCTGAACCGTCATAGAAACTTACCCATGTTTCACCTGAATCATATGATATGTATATATTGTTTTTCGGATAGTTGTATCCGAGAGTTGATACTGCAATCATATTTCCGCTGCCTGTTGAAATGCCGCCGAAACCGCTTCCGTTTGCTGAATTTTCAGGGGTTATGTCATTGAATTTATCTTCAACGGGGTCATATGAATATACAAATCCGTTTCCGGGGTCAGGGTCAGGAGTTGCATTGTTGTCAAATATCATATAGAGAACGCCGTTTTCTGAAAATTCAGCCTGAACCGGATAATATCCTGCAAGTTCAGTATCAATTGAATCCCATGTTATACCTGCATTTTCTGATTTATATATTGTATTTCCGTCAACATCGGCAACACCTGCATATATATTGAGGGTAGGACTTCCGTCAGTTCCGGACTGTTCATCAAATGCTATCCACATAATTCCGATATCGGCTGAATCCTGAGCGAAATTGCCTGTTGTATTGAATGAAGGAACTACAGACCATGTTTTGCCGTAGTCTGAACTTTTCCAGAGTCCGGCAGAACGGCTGCCATAGTATATGGTTCTGTTGTCGTTCGGGTCAATGGCAAGACGTTCACCGCTTCCTCTGCCGGCGGCATCTCCTCCGCAGGGGAATGAGAGTTCAAATCGTTCCCAGCTGCTGCCGTAATCCTCCGAACGGAATATAACTCCGTTTTCACCGCTTTCAAGAGAACCGCACGCCATATATACCCTGTTAGGCTCATGGTTATCAGTAGCAATGCTTTCAACGCTCATAAGACCGCTTTCATCGGCAGAAAGAAAATCAGTCATGCATATCCATTCTTTATTTTCAGAGTCATATCTGAATGCACCGCTTTTTTCAGTGCGTGCATACATAAGACCTTTTTCAGTTTTATTGCATACGATACCTGAAACATATCCTCCGCCGTCTATACTGACAGTATCCCATTGATATGATATATCACTGTCTTCAACAACGGCATTTTCAACTTTATTGTTATTCTGGTTATCTGATTTATCCCATATTTTCAGTTTTGAAGCATCAAAGCTGCATGATGAAAATGTACCTGTTATAATAAGTGAAGTGAAAGCAGCAAATACTTTTTCCTTCATATTCATTATGAAAAATTCCTCCTGATATTTTTATTCTACTCTTACAATAATATACGAAAATGACGGAATAGTCAACTGTTTTGAATAAACAAACGCAAATCCGACAGAAAATCTTATTTTTTTGTATGGACAACTATTGGTCGTTCACCTGAATTTCATGCGGAGATTCGTGCTGATATTACAAATATCTGTATTGTGTATATTCAGAAATTATGTTATAATCGGATATGAATTTAATATCACGCCAATTCGATGGATTGTTTATGTAGGGGCGAACTGTGTTCGCCCGTTGGATTTACTGAATTTTGGGCGGGCGAACACAGTTCGCCCCTACAAAATTATAAGGGAAACCCATATTTTCAATTATAAAATTTTGTTGTCGGATTAGTGTTAATATCAAGGAGAACAATATGAAAAAAGCTCTTAAAATAGTCATGATTCCTATGTCAGTACTTATACTGCTTGCAGCATCTATAATATTTATGCTCAGCAACGGAATAATATGGTTCAATAATCCAAGTCAAAGCTCATATCCGGTAAGGGGAGTTGATGTTTCTCATTATCAGAATGAAATAGACTGGAAAACGCTTGCTTCACAGGATATAGACTTTGCATTCATAAAGGCTACCGAGGGCAGCGGAACAGTTGATGAATGTTTTGAATATAACTGGTCTGAAGCAATGAAAACCGGTATTTATACCGGTGCATACCATTTTTTCAGCTATGACAGTTCAGGCGTTACTCAGGCTGAAAATTATATAAATACAGTTCCGGTAACCGAAAATATGCTCCCTCCTGTAATAGATGTTGAGTTCTATGGGGATAAATTTTCAAATCCTCCTTCAAGAGAAGAAGTTGACAATATTCTTAATGATATGATTGAAAAGCTTGAGGAGCATTATGGCATGACTCCAATAATATATGCTACTGAAAAATCATATGCAATGTTTATAAGCGGCGGATATGAGGATAATCCGATATGGATAAGAAATGTTATCCAGCCGCCCTCATTTCCGGAAGACGATGACAGGGAATGGACTTTCTGGCAGTACTCAAACAAGGGCAGACTCAAAGGATACAGCGGTGATGAAAAATTTATTGATATGAACGTATTCAACGGCTCGATGGAGAATTTCAAAACATTTTTTAATCTTGTCTGATTGACAATCATATGTCATTATGATAAAATTATTCTATAAAGAAACGGGGGTGTTTCTTATTTATCCGTTAAAGCTTAAACCTGTATTCAAGGACTATATATGGGGCGGTCAGAAACTGAACCGTGACTTCAGCATGAAAAGCGGATTCAATAAGACTGCTGAAGCATGGCTGCTCTCATGCCACAATGACGGAATGTCGGTAATTCAGAACGGAATATTTAAAAATATGCCTTTACAGGATTTTATCGAAAAATATCCTCAGTATGCAGGAATATGCTGTGCTGAAAAATTTCCTCTGATAATAAAGCTTATAGATGCCTGTGACAATCTTTCTGTTCAGGTTCATCCTTCATCAGCGGAAAACTGTAAGAATGAAATGTGGTATGTAATCGACTGTGAGGAAAATTCCCGTATACTTTACGGCGTTAAGAACCCAATATCAAAACAGCAGCTTGAGGAGAATATCAGAAATAATACCGTTGCCGATATAATGAACAGCATTCCGGTTAAAAAAGGTGATGTTTTCTATATAAAAGCCGGCACTCTCCATGCAATAGGAAAGGGTATCCTTATAGCTGAAATACAACAGAATTCAAATGTAACATACCGTGTCTTTGACTACAACAGAAAAGATTCAGACGGCAATGCAAGACCTCTGCATATCGCTCAGGCTCTTGAATGTGCAGACCTCAATCCTCCGCAGGAACTTTATCATAAAACTTCAGTTCACAAAAATACAGAGATTCTCAACGAATGCAGCTTTTTCAGCGTATATCTGTTAAGCGTTGACGGTACTCATGTCATACATTCAGACAGCTCATCATTTACAAGCATGATTATACTTGAAGGTGATGGTTATGTCAGTGAAATCAATAAAATCAATGCCGAACATTTCAGAAAAGGTGACAGCTTTTTTCTGTCTGCCGGCTGTGATTATAAAATTACAGGGAAATCAAAAATTATTTTAACGAAAGTGTAGGTAATGTATTATGAAATATTATATCGGAATTGACCTTGGCGGTACAAATATCGTTGCAGGAGTTGTGGATGAAAATTACAGAATTATCACAAAGGCTACCACCAAGACAAACTGCCCACGTCCTGAAAAGGAAATAGCTGCTGATATGGCAAAAGTCGCCCTTGAAGCTGCTCAGAAAGCCTGCATTTCAATAGATGATATCGAATGGATAGGCATAGGCACTCCGGGTATCGCAAACAGCGAAACAGGCATAATCGAATATTCTAACAACCTCGGATTTGAAAATACTCCTATGGTTGACTATATCAGAGAATATATCGACAAGCCTGTATTTATTGAAAATGATGCAAATGCTGCTGCATACGGCGAATTTGTTGCAGGTGCTGCAAAAGGTGCAAACAATGCTGTATGCATTACCCTCGGAACAGGTGTAGGCGGCGGAATCGTTATAGACGGCAAAATTTATTCAGGCTCTAATTTCGCAGGTGCTGAAATAGGTCATACTGTTATTGAAGTTGACGGTGCTCAGTGTTCATGCGGCAGAAAAGGCTGCTTTGAGGCTTATTCATCTGCTACCGGTCTTATCAGAATGACAAAGGAAGCTATGTATAAGGACAAGGAAAGCAAAATGTGGCAGATGACTGAGGAAAGAGGCGGAAAGGTTTCTGCAAGAACAGCTTTTGACTGCATGAGAGAAGGCGATAAGTCCGCCAAGGAAGTTACTGATAAGTACATAAAGTATCTTGCTGCCGGAATTACAAATACAATCAATATATTCCAGCCTGATATTCTCTGCATAGGCGGCGGTGTATGCAATGAAGGCGATGCTCTCCTTATCCCTGTAAAGAAAATCGTTCAGGAAGAAGTATATACAAGAAATTCTCCGAAAAATACTGAGATAGTTATCGCAAAACTCGGAAATGATGCCGGTATTATCGGTGCTGCATTCCTCGGAAAGGCAAAATAATCAGAAAATATGTTCATCTTTTGCGAAAGGGGATAGTATTATGGAAATTCAGGAAATGTTCAATGTGATTCTTAGCGAAATCAAAGAAATAAAATCATCTGTCAATAACCTTGAAAAAAGATTTGACAACCTTGAACAGAGAGTTGACAG
>DJFA01000062.1:4970-5321 GCA_002431975.1 Ruminococcus sp. UBA5884 | reverse complement strand
AGTTCTTCAAGAGCCTGAATGAATGATTTTCCTGAAAGGTTATAAAGACCTTTTTCGAGTCTGATAGTATTATACATAAAAATTCCTCCATTAAATTTTATTTTTTGCATTACGGATTTCAATTTCTTCAGCCTGAGCATTTTTAAGGCGTGCATCAGCGAGTTCGACTTCATCCTGAAGATTGATATTGTCCCAGACGACAGTAATATCTGAACAGCAGCCGTTAAGGCGAAGAAAAGCGGAAGCGACCTGTTTTATGACAGGGGTAATGAGTCTGCGGTAGTATTCCAGTTCAGAGGTAAGAATATCAGCCTGCTGAGAGGACATACGTTCAGTTGATGACCAGTTAAG
>DJFA01000062.1:0-4830 GCA_002431975.1 Ruminococcus sp. UBA5884 | reverse complement strand
ATAACTTTGATATCAACATCACCGACAGCAATGAAGTCCTTGACGCTGCCGCCCGACATACCCGATGACCATTCAGAAGCAATCTGCATGGCACGTTCCTTTGCCATATTTCTGTCAGCGATATCGCCTGATGGCTTATATGTAACAGCATAGCGGACATTTCCCACACGGTCATAATTCTGACCGATACATTCATATATACGCATGAGAATGGAACTTAAAGCGGGAAGACCACGAAGGACAGAGCGGCCGTATATCTGACCGTCAGGGGGATTGAGAGCCGAGAAGATAATGCGTTCAGGGTACGGGAGCATAATTTCAGAGCCGTTGTCATTTCTGATAAAGAAATTTCTTTCAAAAGGCGAAGAACCGTTTCTGACTTCAAGATTGCAGACGTTGCCGTTGAAAAGTCCGGCAATCTGAGAACCTGAGTCATCAATAACAATTTCGCCGACAGCATTTCCGTATGTTATAAGGCTGTCAAGGAACATATCAGTAAATGACTGTAAAGATTTTGAGGATATGCCGACAGGAACATTTTCGATAAATCTGTCGAGTTGTTCCTGCATTGAAGCGTCATTACAGATGACGGAGTATCCGCCTGTTAAGCGGACAATTTTGCAAAGAGCAGCATCTATGACGGGAACAGCGAAACGCAGACCGTCATAAAGATTTTTTTCATAGATATCATTTCCGAAATTATAAGGAATGAAAGAGGAAGTTCTTTCGGACTGAATCATGATACCGTTGTCGGATTTAGGCTTGTCACGGGTAAAAAGACCCAAAATGAAGCACCTCCATTATAAAATTCAGCGTTCTGCGGAAAGAACGAAGAAGCCGGAATCGGTGGAATCAGAGGAACAGAGCATAGAGCTTACAAAGTAGCGGATATCGTCCATAGCATGGTCATTTTCCTTTACAGGAGCATCATAGCCGACTTTGTCATTCCATTGATAGAGAGAGAATTCACGGATAGTGTCAAGGCAGGACTCAGAGAACATAATTTTTTTCTGTTTTATGGCATCGCTGACACGTCTTATGCCGCTGATTACATCATTGTCAGCCTTAATGACATTAAATTTTCCGTGTCGCCTTATGCATTCGATAAAGCTTGCAGCGGAGGGGTCAGCGATGACGCATTCGACCTGTCTTGAGCCGATAAGGTTTTCAAGAGCCTGATAATGTTCCTCATCAGTACGGGAAACGCCCTCACGTCTTGAGTCATAGTAGTACTCATCGAGTCTGTACCATACGCCGCCGGACAAGCCCCACAGACCGAATGATGAAGGATTGACAGTGCCGTAATCGCAGGAAACGGCGAATTTTTCGCACTGAGGGGGAGTTGAGAAGAAGTGGGAGTTCCTGTCAATCATAGGGTAGACAAGACCGCTTGAAGCGACCCATTTTCCGAGAATGAAGCGTTCATAGAACACGCCGGAGTACATTCTTTTATAGCGTTCCTTGATATTTTCGGACAACGAGGGGTTATCGTCCATAGTGAAATGAATGTAGAGAGCATTTTTCTCACTGGCTTTTTTAATCCATTCGAGGTAGAACCAGTGATAAGGGGATTCGGGGTTGCAGTTGAACCACATTCTGGAATTGCTTACAGAGCATCTTGCAAGAGCCTGTTCAACGAATGAGCGTGGCATAAGAGCGACTTCATCGAAGAAAACGCCGCAAAGAGTCATACCCTGAATAAGTGAGGCAGAGGCTTCATCTTTTCCGCCGAAAAGGTAATAGCGGTTTGAAATGCCGCAGAGCTGAACATCTATGTAATTTCTGCTGACTTTTTCCATGCAGGTGAATCCGAGATGTCCGAGGATATTGACAAGAGGTGTAATGACATTGCGTTTAAGGGAAGTAATAGTTTTTCCGCAGAAAGCGAAAGAGCCGTTTTTGAAGCTTGTCATAGACCATGAGATGAAGCCGACAGACATTGAGAGGGTTTTACCGCTTCTTACAGCACCGTCGCAGATAATGGCATCATAATTTTTGAAATCGGGGGAGTTCCACCATCTGACGGCGAGGGACTGTTTCGGGGAGAGTCTGTCAAGCTTCATTGATATCACCTGAAGCGGAAAGAGCGTTTATAAGGTTTTCAGCATTATTGAAATCTGAAGCTTCTCTGTCGCAGGCGAGGAGGAGTTCCATAGCCTTTACCCTGTCAGCGAATTTGATTTCAATACCGCCTCCTTTAACTTTTTTCAGCTCTGAAATATTGAAAAGGTCGAGTGAAGAAACAGCGGTCTGCGATAACTGTTCATCACACAAAATGAGGGAAACAGCGTCATTGATACTCCCGAAAGCAAGACGCTGAAGACCGGCGGTTACCAACCTTGCAACCGGTTGGTTGGTAACGGTTTGCAACCTCTGAAGACGGAGTTTGCAACCTGATTGTTCTAAGGTTTGCAACCCGTCAACCAGAGCAGTCGAGGGTGGAAAGCCAGCTTTTACAGCAGCCTCATAAACGTTGCCGTAAACGAGGTAGTAATAGCAGAAAAGCTTTCTTTTTTCTGATAAGGACATTTTGATACCTCCTGAATATGATACGATGAAAACCACCGTTCACTAATAGGCGATTCAGGGGTATTTTTTGCATATAAAAGTGCAAAATCTGAAAAAATTTTTTTTATTTATCTTTTGGACGAAACAGCAGAGCGATAACAAGGCCGAACAGCAAAGCTGCGGTAATACCGCCTGCGGAGGCAGTCAGACCGCCTGTAAAGACACCAATAAAACCTTTTTCGTCAACAGCTTTGCGAACACCTTCAGCGAGCAGATGGCCGAAGCCGGTAAGAGGAACACTTGCACCTGAACCGGCGAAATCGACAAGGGGCTGATACCAGTTCAGAGCAGAGAGAATGACTCCTGCAACGACATATGAAACGAGTATTCTGGCAGGGGTAAGTTTTGTATAATCAATGAGAACCTGACCGATGGCACAGAGTAAACCACCGATAATAAAAGCCCAAAAAAAGTTCATAAAAAAGCAGCTCCTTTAGTATTAGGTTGGTAACTGAAAAAAGACTGGTTGGTAACTGTTTTCAACCATGGTTACCAACCTTGTCAGAGAGGAAAACGAGGTGAGAAATGGAAGGAATTGTTTCTCCTTGTTGTGATGAAACTGGTGACATAAGAGCACCGGTAGCAGCAAAAAGCATACGATGAATTTTACCTGATTTAAGCTGCGGGAGGAAGTATCCGCAAAGGATACTTGCAGAGCAGCCGCAGCCTGAACCGCCTGCATGAACGTCCTGTTTTTCCGAATCGAACATCATAACGCCACAGTCTTTATGTTGTTCTGAAATATCGATGCCATCTTTTTTGAGGAGGTCGATAAGGAGATAGCTGCCGACAGAGCCGAGGTCACCGGTAACAATGCAGTCGAAATCGGAGGGTGAAAAACCGGTATCGGAAAGGAAAGTTTTAATTGTGTCAGCAGCGGCAGGAGCCATAGCAGCTCCCATATTGTTTGCATCATTTATGCCGAGGTCAGTAATTTTGCCTACTGTGCCGCCCAGAACGAACGGAGAGGAGTTTTCGGAGGACACCACAACGGCACCCGAGGCAGTGCAGGTCCATTGTGAGGTGGGAGTTCTCTGTCCTCCGTATGACAAGGGAAAGCGGAATTGTCTTTCAGCGGTTGAGAAGTGGGAGGAAGTGGAGTTTAAGATATAAGAGCCGAAGCCGCCGTTCATCATCATTGATGAGAGGAGAAGCCCCTCCGCCATGGTAGAGCAGGCACCATATATTCCGAAAACGGGGATATTGAGTTCACGCATTCCGTAAGTAGTGCAGATACACTGGTCGATGAGGTCGCCTGCAAACATGAAATTGATGTCATCATTTTTAAGGCCGGCTTTTTTTACAGCATTTTCAACAGTAATTTTCTGCATCTGGGATTCAGCCTTTTCCCAAGTATCCTGACCGAAATAGGAATCCTGTTCTATGACATCGAAATACTGAGCCATAGGGCCTTCACCCTCTTTAGAGCCGGCAGTGGAGGAGAAGGATTTAATGGAAACGGGATTATTGAAAATAAAAGTATTTCTCATAAAGTAGCTCCTTTCTTACTGGATATTGTCTGCAATTCTGATAAAAATATTCACACAGTTGATATCAATTCAGTAAAAAGGAATTATAAGGCATTCCGGAGCTGAAAATGGTGTTATATTAATAAGTTTTGGGCAATATATTGCAAAAAAATAAAAAATGGTTTATAATATTAAAATCGAATATAATTTTAAGGAGAAAAAAGATATGGTAGTAATTGAAATGGAAAACGGAAAGAAGATAAAGCTTGAGCTTTATCCGGAAACAGCACCGGAAACGGTAGCAAACTTTGAAAAGCTTGTGAAATCAGGATTTTATGACGGACTGATATTCCACAGAGTAATCAAAGGCTTTATGATACAGGGAGGCTGTCCGGAAGGAACAGGAATGGGAGGCCCCGGCTGGACAATCAAGGGAGAATTTTCGTCAAACGGCGTAAAGAATGATTTGAAGCATACAAGAGGAGTAATATCCATGGCACGTTCAATGATGCCGAATTCAGCAGGTTCACAGTTTTTTATAATGCATGAAGATGCACCGTATCTTGACGGAAAGTATGCAGCATTCGGAAAAGTAGTTGAAGGTATGGATACAGTTGATGAAATAGCGAATGTAAAGACAGACGGAAATGACAGACCTTTTGATGAGCAGAAAATAAAGAAAGTGACAATAGAATAATAGTTTTTGCGGCAAACTGCCACCTATAATTTTTAAATATCCGCCCATTTGAAAAACAATATCAGTAAGTAAGGGCGGGAATAAAAGTTTTTGCCC
>DJFA01000097.1 GCA_002431975.1 Ruminococcus sp. UBA5884 | reverse complement strand
GGCGAACACCGCCCTACAGAAAATAATCATCAATTTGCATTAAATAAATCACAGGAGCATTTTTATTATGTCATATACAGATTACCAGAAAGCTCAGAAAATAGGCGAAAAAACCTATAAATCATGTATTTCAGAAGGTGTTTATCCATATCTTCCGGTTCTTGAGGATATGCTCTCAAAGGAAAAATCTGAATCACAGGTATCTCTCGGACTCGTTGAAATTCCTGTAGAACTTATCGCAGGAACATATACTTCAGGACGCACAACCGCTTTTGCCCGTGATTTTATGCCTTTGCTTGAACCTGAAACAGAATTCGGCTCAAAATGGTCACATCTTTATGATTCATTATGCAGTGAGGGTCAGCGTGAACCGGTAAAAGCATATGAATATCTCAACCGTTTCTATATAGTCGAGGGAAACAAACGTGTAAGCGTTCAGAAATATATGGGTTCAGTATCCCTTGAAGGCGTTGTTACAAGAATTATTCCGCAGAAAGACGATACAAAGGAAAATAAAATATATTTTGAATTTCTCGATTTCTATGCAAAAACAAAAATAAATTATCTCCTTATGAGTCATGAAGGGTCTTATGAAAAGCTTTTCAGACTTATACATCCCGAAAATTCAGAACCTCTCAATGAAGATGAACGCCTTGAATTCAAATTCATATACAGTCTTTTCAAAAAGGAATACTATGATAAAGGCGGTCATAAACTCAATGCAAGAATCGGTGATGTACTCCTGACTTATATCGAAATTTTTGGATATGATGATATCAGACATAAAAATTCTGCTGATATAAGAAAAGATATTACTAAAATATGGTCTGAATTCAGAATGCTTGCTGATGACAAACCTTTTTCTCTTATTATGCACCCTACCGAGCAATCCCAGAAAATATCAATTGCAAAGCTTATCCCTGTAGGAGTCCAGCCGCTTAAAATAGCATTTGTATACTATAAAGACCCTCAGATTTCCGGCTGGTCATACTGCCATGAGATAGGCAGGGAACATATATCAAATGTATTCGGTGAAAGAGTCGAAACAAAAGCATTTACCACCTATGACAGCTCGGATATAAGCCTTATTGAAAATATCATAAATGACGGCTATAAGCTTATTTTTACAACTACTCCGGTTCTCAACGCAATAAGCCTTAAATGTGCCGTGCTTCACCCTGATGTAATTATTCTCAACTGTTCTCTCAATACAGCTTTCCGCCATGTCCGCACATACTATCTGCGTATATATGAGGCAAAATTCATTATTGGTGCTATTGCAGGAAGCATGACAGAGGAAAACCGTATCGGATATATCGCTGATTACCCGATATTCGGAATGCCTGCCTCTGTAAATGCATTTGCTCTCGGCGTAAAGCTTGTTAATCCAAGAGCAAAAGTATACCTTGACTGGTCAACAGTCAAAAATCATAATCCTTATGAATATTTTGAAAAAAATGATGTTGACCTTATTTCAAACAAGGATATAAATGCTCCTGTTCAGGAAAGCCGTGAATTCGGACTTTATGGTCTTTACAGCGATACACGCTTCAATATTGCAATGCCGGTCTGGGACTGGGGAAAAATGTATGAGGAACTTGTACGTTCAGTTATAAACGGTGCATGGAAAAATGATGAAAATGCAAACGGTATTCATGGTCTTAATTATTACTGGGGTATGTCCTCGGGTGCTATTGATGTCATATATTCAAAAAAGCTCCCGACAGGTACAAGACAGCTTGTCAATATCCTTAAAAATCAGATAAAATCAGGCGAATTCACTCCGTTTTCAGGAAAAATCTACTCTCAGCACGGCATTCTTATGAATGATACAGATGATATCATGACTCCTGAGGAAATTATAAATATAGACTGGTTTGCTGACAATATAACCGGCTCTATACCTGAAATATCAGAACTTGAGGACGGCTGTCATGAACTCGTTTCCCAGCTCGGAATAAAACCTGAACGTCAAGGAAGTGGAATATGAAAATAATGGTTATAGCCGATATCGAATCAAAAGCTTACTGGGACTTTTACCGTCCCGGAATGCTTGATGATATCGACCTTATTATATCATGCGGTGACCTCTCCCCTCATTATCTTTCATTTCTCGCTACATTTGCCCATGCTCCCGTACTGTATGTAAACGGAAACCATGACGGCGGCGAAAACAAAGATGAACCGGAAGGCTGTTTCTGCATAGAAGACAGCATATACAATCATAACGGAATAAGAATACTCGGACTCGGCGGTTCAATGCGTTACAAACCCGGCCCTAACCAGTATACCCAAAAGGAAATGAATTCCCGTGTACGGAAACTGAAACTCAATCTCTGGTTCAACAAGGGATTTGATATACTGGTAACACACTCCCCTGCATATCATCTCAATGATGACACCGACCTCGCACATACAGGATTTGAAGCTTTCAATACACTGCTGGACAAGTATAATCCAAAATACTTTATTCATGGTCATGTACATATGAATTATGGCAGTAAATTCAAAAGGCTCTCGCTCTATAAAAATACTACTATAATCAATGCATATAAAACTTATATTTTTGAATATGACAAACCTCTCATTTCAGTTGACAAACCAGTCATTTAAATGTTAAAATATATACCATATACTTATCTTGTAAAAGGAGGATTTTTCTCTGATGCCAAATGCATTCAAAGCTTCGGATATCCTTATTCCGAAAAAAAATATCGATGTGAACAAATGGTCTGTCATTGCCTGCGACCAGTATACAAGTGAACCGGATTACTGGAATGATGTGTATAAAACTGTAGGCAGCTCTGAAAGTACACTCAATATGATTCTCCCTGAAATCTATCTTGAAGATGATGATTCAGAGAAGAAAATTGAAAATATCCATAAATATATGAATGAATATATCAGCTCCGGCATATTCAATACTTATGAAAATGCTATGATATACGTTGAGAGAATACAGAGTAACGGCATTTTACGAGCCGGTATTGTCGGCATGATAGACCTTGAAGAATATGATTATACAAAAGGCAGTTCTTCTCAGGTTCGTGCTACTGAAGCTACTGTAATCGAAAGAATACCTCCGAGAATCCGTGTAAGACAGAATGCTCCGCTTGAACTCCCTCATATAATGATACTCATTGATGACGAAAATAAATCAGTTATAGAACCTCTTGAATCCGCAAAAAAGAATTTTACAAAACTCTATGATTTCGACCTTATGAAAAACAGCGGTCATTTAAGCGGATACCTCATTGATGAGATTTATCAGAAACAGATTTATGCGGCTCTTGACAGACTTGCTGACAAAGATGCTTTCAATAAGAAATATTCTCTTGAAAATTCTCCTGTTCTGCTCTATGCAATGGGTGACGGAAATCATTCTCTTGCTACTGCAAAGGAATATTATGAACGGCTGAAAAAAAATAATCCTGAAAAGGATTTTTCAAATCACCCTGCAAGATATGCTCTTGCTGAAATAGTCAATCTCCACAGTGATGCTCTTGAATTTGAAGCTATCCACAGAATAGTTACTGATGTCGATATTCAGAAACTTATCAGTGAAATGTATTCAGAACTTCAGCTTTCAGAAAATAATTCAGGTCAGTCATTTGAATATATTACTGCAAACCAGTCCGGAACTGTTTCAATAGGGAACAGACTCTCAAATCTCACTGTCGGAAGCCTTCAGTCATTCCTTGACGGATATATCAGCAGAAACGGCGGAAAAATTGACTATATCCATGGCAGAGATGTTGTTTTAGAACTCGCCGCAAAACCTGACAGCATAGGCTTCATTCTCCCTGACATGAATAAAAATGAGCTTTTCCCGACCGTTATAAAAGATGGTGCTTTGCCAAGAAAAACTTTTTCCATGGGTCATGCACAGGATAAACGATTCTATATGGAGTGCAGAAAAATAAATGAATAATCTTTTATGGGGAACGTTGCTGCGTTCCCCTTGTCAGTAACGAGAGGAGTATAACTTATAAATGGCTAAAAAGAAAAATAATATCCATTCCCTGCCTGATGCCTATATCGAAGGTGCAGGTGTTGTCGTAAATGAAAAAATTACTGAAACTCTTGAAAAAAATTATATGCCGTATGCAATGAGCGTCATAATTTCAAGAGCATTGCCCGAAATTGATGGCTTTAAACCCTCACACAGAAAACTGCTTTATACTATGTATAAAATGGGACTTCTTACCGGTGCTAAAACCAAATCCGCAAATGTTGTAGGTCAGACTATGCGTCTTAATCCTCACGGTGACGGTGCTATCTATGAAACTATGGTAAGACTTTCAAGAGGAAATGAAACTCTGCTTCACCCTTATGTTGATTCAAAGGGGAATTTCGGAAAAGCTTATTCAAGAGATATGGCTTATGCGGCTTCAAGATATACAGAAGTAAAGCTTGACCCGATATGCAATGAGCTTTTCCGTGATATTGACAAGAATACTGTTGACTTTATCCCCAACTATGACAATACTATGACTGAACCTTCACTGCTCCCTGCAACGTTCCCGTCAGTTCTTGTAAATGCCAATGTTGGAATAGCCGTTTCAATGGCAAGCAGTGTATGCCCTTTCAACCTTAAAGAAGTATGCGATACCTGCATTGAAGTAATCAAAAATCCTCAGCATGATATATTTTCAACTCTCCATGGCCCTGATTTTCCGGGCGGAGGATATATGCTCCATGATGAACAGGAACTCAGAAAAATCTATAAAACAGGCCGTGGAAGTATTAAAATCCGTTCAAAATACAGCTATGACAAGTCTGCCAACTGTCTTGAAATTACACAGATTCCTTACAGCACTACCGTTGAAGCTATAATGGATAAGATTATTGACCTCATAAAACAGAATAAAATAAATGAAATATCATATATAAGAGATGAAACTGACCTCAATGGTCTTAAACTTGCTCTTGATTTAAAACGTGGTACTGACCCTGAAAAACTTATGCAGAAATTATATCGTCTTACTCCCCTTCAGGACAATTATTCATGCAATTTCAATATTCTTATAAACGGTATGCCTAAAGTAATGGGTGTTGATGAAATTCTTTCAGAATGGATTTCATTCAGGGAAAAATGCGTCAGAAGACGTGTTGAATTTGACCTTGAAAAAAAATCTGAAAAACTTCATCTCCTCAGAGGCCTTGAAAAAATCCTTATGGATATTGACAAGGCTATCAGGATAATAAGAGAAACTGATGAGGAAAATGCTGTTGTTCCAAATCTTATGACAGGTTTCGGAATAGATGAAATTCAGGCTGAATATGTCGCTGAAATAAAACTCCGCCATATCAACAAGGAATATATACTTAAACGTATTGCTGAAACTGATGAGCTTCAGAAAGATATTGATGAAATGAAATCTGTTCTTGATGACAATTCAAAAATCAGAAAAATAATCATTAAAGAACTCAGAGATGTTTCCAAAAAGTATGGCAGGGAACGCCAGACAATCATACTCGAAAATTTCGATGAATCATATGATGATACTGAAAATGATATTCCGGATTACCCTGTTAATCTTTTCCTTACAAAAAGCGGTTACTTCAAAAAAATTACTCCTCAGTCACTCCGCATGAGCAGTGAACATAAACTCAAGGAAAATGATACAATAAATACCCATATCGAAACTACAAACCGTGCAGAACTCCTTTTCTTTACTGACAAATATCAGGTGTATAAAAGCAAAGTTTCTGCATTTGATAACTCAAAGGCAAGTATTATGGGCGATTTTATCCCTGCAAAACTCTCATTTGATGAAAATGAATCCATAATATCAATGATATCCACAACCGATTACAAGGGATATATGCTTTTCATATTCAAAAACGGAAAAGCTGCAAAAGTTCCTCTCAGTTCATATCAGACAAAAACCAACCGCCGCAAACTCGCAAATGCATACTGTTCAAAACAGGAGCTTCTTACAATGTTTCTTATAAACGGTGATGAGGATATACTTCTGCGTACAAGCAATAACCGTGCAATACTTTTCAATGCGTCATTGATTTCAGAAAAAGCTGCAAGGGATACTCTCGGCGTTCAGGCAGTTTCGCTCAAAGTCCGTGCCTCTGTTTCTGATGCTTATATTGCTGATGAAAATATGATTGCTGAAGCTGCAAAATTCAGAGTAAATTCAATTCCTGCCGCCGGAATGCTTGCTAAAAATCTTACTGACTATAATCAGCTTACACTTTAACTCAGAAATAAAAAATGCACCTCTTTTTTGAGGTGCATTATTTTTTCAGACAGTATATTTTTTTCTGAACAATTCAAGTGATTTGCAGTATTCAGGAGCTTCTCCCTTATGGATTTCCTGTATATACTCATGTCTGTTTACATTGTCCTTAGGCGATACATCTTTATTGATAACATATACCGCAATATTTGAACAATGGTCTGCAATGCGTTCAAGGTCTGTAAGAGCATCAAGGAATATTACTCCTCCGTCTATAGCACACTGACCTGTTTTAAATCTTTCAATATGACGTGCTTTAAGAGTTTCATCTATTTCATCAATAGTTTCTTCCAGAGGTTCAATGTTTCTTGCAGTACTGAGATTATTATATGCAACTGAATTGAGAGCCATATCAATTATTTCATCAATAGCATTTGTAATTGTTGAAAATTCCTCAAGAGCTTCTTCTG
This sequence comes from Ruminococcus sp. UBA5884, assembly GCA_002431975.1. GTDB lineage: Bacteria > Bacillota > Clostridia > Oscillospirales > Ruminococcaceae > UBA5884. The sequence continues at coordinate 18,182 of DJFA01000097.1, read as the reverse complement.
AGAACGATATCTGTTTTGTATTAAGGTTTACAGCTCCCTCCATAATATTTATTGAATAGTCGCCGATTCTCTCAAATTCTGAAAGCAGATGCAAAAGAGTAGTAACAGTTCTGTTTTCTGCTTCAGTTATCTGACATTTGGTGATAGCAACAAGATAAAGATTAAGCTTGTCTTCAAGTCTGTCAATAATATTTTCATATTCCTTGATATGCTCAACAGATTTTGCATCAAAATTATAGAAAAGGTCTTTGCTTGCACGGAAATTATGCTGGGCAAGCTTACCCATATGAACTATAGCATTTACTGACTGCTGGATAGCAATGGAAGGAGATTTTAAAAATCTGTCATCAAGAGCAATTTCCTCAGATGCCTCAGCAAGTTCATCTGTTTCAGCAGAAGGAGTGTTTCTGATAGTCATAATTGCAAGTTTTTCAAGAAGCTTATGGAACGGAATAAAGAATATTGTAACAACAAAATTAAAAAATGTATGGAAGTTTGCAATATCCCCCATATTCATAGGTTTATCCCAGAAGCTTATTCCCACTGTATACTGGATTATATAAATAACTGTAAGGAAAAGTACTGTTCCTACTGTATTGAAATAAAAATGAACCATTGCAGCACGTTTTGCATTTTTATTAGCTCCTATGCTTGATATAAGTGAAGTGGAGCAAGTACCTATATTCTGACCCATTATAATCGGGAATGCTGCTGAAAACGGCAACGCTCCAGTAGTTGAAATTGCCTGAAGTATTCCGACTGATGCAGACGAACTCTGAAGTATTACTGTAACCAATGCACCTGCAAGAATGCCAAGTATCGGGTTTGAAAGAGAAGCAAAGATATTTTTGAATGCTTCAAGTTCTGAAAGAGGACTTACTGCATTTGTAAGGGAAATCATTCCTGTAAATATAAGTCCGAGACCTATGAGAATTTCACCGATTATTTTAAAATTATCTTTTTTTGCAATCATATAGAACATTATGCCTATTATAGCAAATGCCGGAGCGAGAGTATCCGTTGAAAGCAGACTCAATGCACCGTTTACGCTTGCATCACTTTCAAGGTCGCCAAGTCGGAGAATCTGACCGGTAACGGTAGTACCGATATTTGCACCCATTATAACGCCTACAGCTGAAGAAAGCTTCATAACTCCTGCATTTACAAGTCCTACCACAATTACAGTTGTAGCACCGGAACTTTGTATAATAGCAGTTACGGCAGCACCAAGCAGAACGCTTTTAAAGATATTGTTTGTAAGCTTTTCAAGAATTTTTTCCATGTGACCGCTTGAAAGCTTTTCAAGTCCGTTGCCCAGAATGCTCATTCCATAGAGGAACATGGCGACTCCGCCGAACATTGAGATGAAGATGATTACAAAATCCATCGTTTTCATAAAATTCTCCTTAACATTCTTATTAAATTTTACATATGCTTTACACGCACAAGATAATTATATCATTTAAATAATGATAATACAATGAATGTTAAAAAATTAACGCTAATTCAGCGAATTACAATAATTATGTAAAATCGAGGTTAAATTTTCATTATATTTGACTTTTTTATATTACAGTGCTGAATTGATGCTGATTCGATGACTATTTTTCGCAGGTTTACAATCAACAAAACGGGCGACCAATGGTCGCCACTACTATCGAATTGACATTATTTACCGAAAAATTCATCATTTTCAATTATTTTGTCGCATATTCTGCGGCAGCAGTTCTTATCCTGAAATGCAAAAAATTCATTTGAACGCTTTTTATATTCCGGTTTAAGCTTACAGCCATTTTTCATATATTCAATGATAAGCTCAACTGTATCCTCTGCATTATATGCAACTTCCCCGAAACCGTCCCTTTCATAATCAAAATATCCCTCACTGTATGAATGACCTGCAAAAAATTCCTCCCTGTCAAACTGACTGTAAATAACAGGTTTTTCAAGATATGCAAAATCAAATGCAACTGATGAATAGTCAGTAACCATAAGGTCACTTTCTGCAAATACCTCACGGCAGCTTTTATTCAGGTCAAAGAATATGACATCTGGATTTTTTGTGAAAAGGTCTATTTTCGGCAATACCATCGTATGCGGCATAAAACATATTGTATAGCCGTATCTGCGGGCATTTTCAAGCAGTTTTTCATTGTTTACAAGTTCATTGTAGAATCTGAAATATGAACTCTGTTCAAAATCATCATTTATAACCCACATAGGAGTATGAAGCTCCTCGTCCATAACTCTGCTCATAAGAGTTTTACGCCATGTAGGCATTATTGTTATATAACGCTTTTCATTATGGTGAAGCAAATCATATCTTGGCATTCCTGTAAGCCATATTTCCTTTTCAGTATAATAATACGGATATTCAAGGAATGAATCATATTCAGGCTTACAGCTTGCAATAAGCCCGTATATATCCTTATTGAAACGGTTAAGCCAGCTTGTCTGGTCATCTTTTGTTATTCCATGCTGGAGGCATATGTATTTAGGCTGATGATACAAATCCCTGAAATATTTCCTGCTGTCGCCGAACGGATTTTCAACCCATTCATTTCCCTGAGATGAAAGTATATAGTCAGCAAGCAGATGCAGCATAAGATGTTTCCTTGAACATGATGCAATGATATTTCCAAGAGGTTCAAGTCTTTTATAGTCATCGCAGTTTTTATCTATAACAAAATAAACATCAACATTTTCAGGTGCATTTTCACACAGATATCTGAACATAGCTTCGCCGTTGTCGTCTGCACGGTCAACCCGGTCTGACAAAAGCCATATCTGATGTTTTTTTCTTGATTTAAGATAATAATACCAGTGACGCATACGGACTGCCATTCTGCATTCTGCCGGTATATACGGTATCTTATCTGTTTCAGTTTCCTGTTCTTCTGATTCATAATCATTTTCAGGAGTTTCAATATATAAAGTACCCTTTTCAAGCATTTCATTTTCAAGCATTTCTTCTCTTTCAGAAAGCTGTTCCATGCTGCATTTTTCGGCAATTATCCTGTATTTATCAGCATATACGATATATCCGTCACAATAGTAATATGCATTTGCAAAATCTCTTGAAATCGGTGAAAATCTTGCAAAATTGAGTCCTGATTTCAGAACTCCGTTTCCGCAGATTGTATTGTATATTTTTATTTCTGCCGGTTCATCTGAACTTGTCAAATCGTATTCAAGTCTGAATGATGAACCCTGCATATATTTTCTTCCAAGAGAATAATGTTCAACTGTTCTTTCTGATTTTATTGAATTTACTTTATTTCCGTTGATTTTAAAATATATATCAGTCTTATCATCTGTAAGAGATACAGGAAGCGAACATACTCCCTCAAGGCTTAAAATATTCTTCTTTATCTTTATAAAATTGATATTTGCCGGAAATACAGCTGCGGAAAACATTACTGTATTATAATAATGAAGCAGTATATTTTCAAAACGGTTATCCTTCATAGGCGGTATGCCATGCTTTATATAAAGCACAAATGTTTTATGCGGCTGACGGATAACTTTCTGTTCAAGTATTATCCTGTCATCAATATATGAAAGTACTTCTTTAAGAACATCAAAAAATCTGTCCTTTTCCTCATCAGTAAAAAGCTCCTGCGGAAAATCATTTTCCTTTATACGCCACTGTATCTCATACATAACCGTATACTGAACATAATAAGGGATATATCCGCATTCAGCCATTGTTTCATTTAAAAGTCCAAGACAGCATTTTTCAAGAAATTCAGTATAATACTGTTTTGATATATTGAATATCTGTCTTTGTGAATTTTTTGATATCCTGATTCTTTTTCTGTACTGAGTATCCGTAACTACTCCGAGATTGTTTCTTCTGCGGATAAGCCTTATAAGAAACGGTATATCAGAAAATACACTGTTATCCTCAAACTGAAGCTTCTTTACAAGGAATGTTTTTGCAAATACTGATACAAGACTTGTCTGTATCTTGTCATAATCCTGAACAAGATGAATTATCCTGTCTTTTTTGCCGAATTTATATGACAATGAACCCTTTGCTTCCTTTGCCTCAAATGTATATATAGGAATTGCAGCAATATCAACATTTCCGGCATTAACTTTAAAAAATTCAGCGACTTTTTCCAGTGCATCTTCTGCAAGCATATCATCTGCATCAAGAAAACCTGTATATTTTCCGCATGAAATTTTAATACCTGCATTTCTTGCTTTTGCACTGCCTTTGTTATCCTGATGAATAACCGTTACATTGTCGGGATAACGCTTTTCAAATTCATCACATAAAGCTCCGGTATTATCCTCTGAACCGTCATCTATCAGAATCCACTGAACATTTTCCTCAAAGCCGATAGTCTGATTTTCCATGCTTTCAGACAGTTCATTAAAATAATCTGCTGTATTGTACAATGGTGTTATTATTGAAAATTCCGGTTTAAAATTCTGTTTCAAAATTCAATCCTCCCTATTTTTTAGGATAATTTATATTTTCTGAAAGTACTGCCGGCGAAGCGTTGCAGTTTCTTACAACTTTCCTTACCTTTTCCACCATATCGGCAAGCTTTACAGTAACTTCATGCTTTTCAGCATTACCTTCAAGTATTCTTTCTATTCTTCCGCAGGCATCATCATAGTATTCTTTTTCCATATGATAGCGTCTTGATACTGAAAGAGTACTGCTGTCTGCAAAATAATACTGTATACTGTCCACACAGTAGCAATCTGTCTGTTCTGCAAAATAATTCTGCCATTTAAAAAGAAATTTCTTTGCACTCAGTATATTTTCACGGGTTCTGTCAAGATATCTTGCAAGCATACCGTTTTCATCAAGGTAATATGATTTTATATCACCATAAATAAGGATTATACGGTCACCGTATATGCGTTTTGCAAATGATATAAACAAGTCCATATCATTTTTAATTTTCTCCTCGTCCTGTTCCCATGAATAACAGACAAGGTAATCCTCCGGCTTTGCTTCAAGGAATGTTTTCATTCTTCTCATAGAAACAGGAGCTCTCATACAGGCTTCATCTTCCTTATACTTTACGCAGTCACCTGTCAGGGATATAAGGTCAACTATCAGCCATTCTGAATGATTTGCCTCAAGTTCGCTGTGAATATTTCTTCTGAGAGAATGAGCGAGCTGTTCAACAAACGGGTCATCGGTACTTTGCAGCACTTCTTCAAGATACTGTTCCTGATGAGCGATAGGTTCTTCAAAGTCAAAAAGCGGACTGCTTCCTATATATCTTCTGTTTATCTTGACAGATGTGCCGAGTTTATCAAGTATTTCAGAACCGAATGCACTTCCCCAGAAATCAGCCTCTGTAAAATCTTCTGACTGTTTAAGTATAAGATATCTTGCTGCTTCATAATAATTGTGTTCCTTTTTTGGTTCAGAAACTGTATTCTGTTTTGCAAGACTGAATTTTTTTACTGTGCTGATATTTTTATTCATCTCATATTTTTCATATCCGAGTCTGCATATCTCATTATAGTTTTCAAACATAAAAAGACGCATAAGGTCAAAATATTCCTGAAGATTTTTCATTGTAACTGAATTGGTGTCAAAATTATCAAATTTGCTGAAATATATTCTTACATCATCGAGGATATCATTTCTTATATTAAGCTTATCAGTAAAAATTCTCTCATATGGAAGCATTTTATTAAGATAATTCTTTTTCTCAACTGCTTTTATAAGCAAAAGAGCTGTTCTCAAATCTATCGGCAGTTTTTCCCTTTCAAGCAGTTCATCAATGGATTTCGGTTCATCTCTGCGTATTTCAGCAAATTTTTCGGCATATCTGAGTATAAGCCTTCTGTTGAGCTTGAGTATAAGGTTATCAGTAAAACTTTTAGGATTTATAAACAAATTTTCCTCATGAAAGAAAAGTATGCTGTCATAGAATTTCCCGAATCTCTGATATTTTCTTATAAGAGGATAACCATAGATGACTTTTGAAGCTGGTTTTTTATTTATGATATATCTTATACTGCGTTTAACGGCATTTTTGCATTCTTCCTCATAGTTTGCGGCAAAAAGACCTTTTTTAGCATCAAATCCTCCGTAATAATATCTTACACAGCCTATAACATACGGATTAAGTGCCTTTATAAAATAATTTTCAAGCAGCTTCACCATATCATTTATTTTTTCACGTCTGTTTCCGCTTACATTCCACGGTCTTATCTGGTTTCCGTATACATAATATTCAGGATAACAGGTTCTTACAAGTATTATCCTGTCACTGCTGTAATATTTTTTTATCATATTTATATATGCGTCAAAGTATGGTTTTATCTCATTGAAATCCATATACAGACAGTCGTGATACCTGGCATTTGATTTGTTTATTTTGAAATACTGAGATTTTAAAAATACCGGACTCATTGTATAAAGCTGATTATTTATCTCTATCATTTTTGCATATGCGGTATTGAGCATATCAACCACAAGATAATCGCCCTTGCCGCTTTTTATATTCTTTTCAGCTGATTTGAGTATATCCGTACGCAGAAATTTCTGTGATATCATAAGATAATCAATATTTGTTACCGGTTCTGCCTTTTCATTTCCCACTATAGTAAAAAGTGATGTCCATAAGCTATCCGTATATACGTCATAGCTTTCATGCAGATTCAGACTTGCCAGCATTTCAGAACCATGAAGCCTTAATTTTACTCTCCCCATACATAAACCTCCATATCAGCGGTACAGCGGTCTTGCTGACATGAAATCAGCATATACCCTGCATATATCCTTTGAACTGCCGAATGCTATCTGATGCCCCTTGTGAATCCAGAGAACCTTGTTGCAGAGTCTTTCAATCTGCTGCAATGAATGCGATACAAGAATAGTTCCTGCACCGTCTTTTATTATCTCATTCATTTTCTTTTCACTCTTTTGTCTGAATGAGGCATCACCTACTGCAAATACTTCATCAAGTATAAGTATATCCGGTTTTATAAGGCATGATACCGAAAATGCAAGCCTTGAACGCATACCGCTTGAAAGATGACTGAACTGTCTGGTTTCAAACTCTTTAAGCTCTGAAAATTCAATGATATCAGGATACATTTCATCAATAAACTGTTTTGAATATCCGAGCAGTGAGCCTCTGAGATAGATATTTTCCTTGACACTGAGTCTTCCATCAAAGCCTGTACCGAGGGATATAAGTGATGATATTTCACCGTTTACTTTAATATCCCCCTCTGTAGGGCTTAAAACTCCGGTTACAACTTTAAGCAGAGTTGATTTTCCTGCACCGTTTCCGCCGATTATTCCGAGCATATCTCCTCTTTCAAGATTAAATGATATATCTGTCAGGGCTCTGAATTTACTTTCTATTTTTTCGCCCTTGATTTTTTTGATAAAGGCTTCTTTAAGTCCCATATTCTGAAAATCTCCGGTAAGATAATCAAGAGATATATGATTTGCTTCAACTAACATACTGCCCCTCCATTTTTTTCAAACCGTTTTTTCCACATATCAGCAGAGGTCAGCTCTTTAAGGTTATTTTTATATGACTGTTCTGCTTTATGGTATTTAAATGCGATTTCAGCTGATACTGCAATTGTCCGCATAAGCAATGCAAGAGTTTTAAAAAAGCTTCTTTGAGTTATATATCCTGTATTGCTTTTTGGATTATACTGAATAGTTTTTTTATATCCATAGCATAATTCCGTACGGTACTGACGGATATTCAGCAGCGGTATTTCCTTTTTGCTGACAAACATTCCGTTAAGCGTCAGATATTTCTTAAAACGGCTTATATGACACTGTTCAGCGTTCCCACATACAATATTCTTTTCTTTTTTATATATTTCATCAAGAGAAATCTCACGGGGCATTCCTGAACCAAGAATTTTATGATATTTTTCCTCATCATTGTTTTCAAGAAATTCAGCTCCTTTAAGATAATCCTCATAAGCTTTTATTATAATATCAGCCGTTTTATAACGCTGCATAAATACAAGTCCGCTTATTGTTGACATAAAATTCCTGATAATAGTTTTAAGCGGCAGAGTATCATTTTCAAGTGAATATGTTATAAGGCTGTTTCTTGTTATATAGTATTCAAGCAGAGGCTGATATTTCTTTTCAAAATTTTCATGCCATACGCATATTCCGACAGGCATTATAAAATTCATTTTTCCTCTCAGTGCATATTCCACATCATCAAATTTTATAAAAAGCGGCAGCGGAAAACCATTTTTTCTTATCATGGATACCGGCATACAACAGCACCACCAGCCGCAGTAATCAGGCTTTTCAGCTGACATTGCCCTTAATATATTATTTCTGTCAGACATATCAAGATTCATTTCAATGCCTTCAAGACTGCGGTTTCTGCATAAAGCTCCCGCCTCATACTGAACACACTGACAATCCCTGTCAAACATTCCTCCGCCTGCACATAATTCTGAAAATTCAGGTTTTAAAAGTGACAGAAATGAACTTAATTTTTCAAGTACTCTCCAGTCAATATTGATATCATCATCTGTAAGTATTATGTGAGTATAATCCTCACCGCTTTGAAGTATTTCATATATTCCTCTTGAAAATCCTCCGCTTCCGCCTAAATTGCGGTTATGGAAAAGATGTATATTATCCTTTTCAGGCAAATCATTTTTTTCAAGAGTACAGGCATTGTCTGCTATAAAATATGATACAGAATCAGAATTTCCGAAAATGCGGCTGAAATTCAATGCATTGCGGATAATATATTCTTCACGTTTATATGTGCATACTGCTATGGCTATCCGGATATTTTTGCCTGATACAGATGTTTTATAGAAGCCGCCTTCAAATATGCAGTTATCATCAAGAGCTGTGAGTCTTGCAAACAGTATTGCGGCTGATTTTTCTGTATTTACAGTATCATTGAAAATTCCGGATTCTCCGTCTGAAAAAATTTCAGTACTTTTTAAAATCTGCTCGCCCTCCTGTGACAGCAATACTGTTTCAGCCCTGAAATGACCTCTTGTTTTCACATTTACAGAAATATCTGTAATATCTGTATATTCAAGATACTGTGAAACAGGCATACTGTTGAAATATGTGTCAAGAGAAAGCATTGCTCCTCTTTTCATAATGATATTATTGTCACCGCATATGCATTTATTATCTGTATGAAAATACAGTTTTTCTGCATCAGCAATTTTACTGTCAGGAAATAATATATCAGATATTTTCAATTCAATCCCCAAATTCCTTTGATACGGCATCTAAAGCACTTGCTATTACCTTGTCCATATCATAATATTTATAGTTTCCGAGTCTTCCTCCGAATATGATATTGCTGTCATTTTCAGAAAGTTTTCTGTATTCCTCATAAAGAGCATTGTTTTTGTCATTATTTACTGGATAATAAGGTTCAGCTCCCTTTGTCCATTCAGATGAATATTCTCTTGAAATTACTGTTTCAGGCTGTTTTCCAAATTCAAAATGCTTATGTTCTATAATTCTTGTAAACGGAACATCTTTTTCAGTATAATTCACAACTGCATTTCCCTGATAGTTGTCTGTTTCAAGGATTTCTGTTTCAAAATGTACTGAACGGTATTCAAGAACTCCAAGCTTATAATTATAAAATTCATCTATCTGACCTGTAAACACTGTTTTTTCAGCTATATCCGGATTGGATTCTATAAATTCAAAGTAATCAGTACTGAGTTTTACATCTGCTCCCTCAAGCATTTTGTCAGTTATTACATTATAGCCGCCTATCGGTATTCCCTGATATCTGTCATTGAAATAATTATTGTCATATGTAAATCTCAAAGGAAGTCTTTTTATAATGAAATGCGGCAGTTCACGGCAGCTTCTTCCCCATTGTTTTTCGGTATAGCCTTTTATAAGCTTTTCATATACATCTGTTCCGACAAGTGAAAGAGCCTGTTCCTCAAGGTTTTTCGGTTCTTTTATATCAAGCTTTTCAATCTGTTCCTTTATGATTTTTTTAGCTTCTGCCGGAGTTTTTATATTCCACATTCTGCTGAATGTATTCATATTGAAAGGAAGATTGTAAAGTTCATCTTTATAGACTGCAACAGGTGAATTTATATAATTGTTGAACTCTGCAAATCCGCATACATAATCCCATATTTTTTTATCGCTTGTATGAAATATATGTGCTCCGTATTTATGAACATTTATATCCCTGATTTTTTCACAGTATATATTTCCGCCTGTATGGTTTCTTTTATCTATGACAAGACATTTTTTGCCTCTTTTACCGGCTTCATATGCAAATACACAGCCGAATAATCCTGCACCAACTATAAGATAATCATATTTCATTTATATATAACTCCTTTTTTCAATTTTTATGTAGGGGCTTCCTTAACACAAATTCGATGAATTATTTCTGTAGGGGCGACCATTGGTCGCCCACTTAAAATTCCAGTAAACTGCAACGGGCGACCATTGGTCGCCCCTACAAATAACAACCACCGAATTTACGTTTACTTACTGATATCATTTTGAAGATTGCAAAAAGCCTGTCAAATTCCCAGATATTTTTCCCAGAATGACATAGTACAAAGTTCATGACTGTTTTTTTCAAAATCATTTATTGTACTCTCATATTTTTCATCGCATAATCTGAAAATATACTTCATTTTTTTAATGCATCTGTATGCTGATTCAAAACTTTTTTCTGTTATAAATCCGGTATTTCCTGCACTGTCATAATTGCATACTGTTTTTGCACCGAATACGCTTATATGAGTGACCGGTGAAAGCGGAACTGTAACTGTTTTCCTTGTACATGGCAGAATATGACCGTTAATTGTCAGTTTTCTGACTGTTCTGTACAATAATGAGGTATTTTCATTTCTGCATGAATTTTCAGCAAGCTGTTTCATATCCGGCTTTACCGCCAGATTTTCAGAACTTACAAGCTTATATCCCATATTCATTATATCCTGATGAAGTCTGAAACCATCTGTATTCTTAAAAAATTCAGTTCCCTTAAAAAAATCCTCTGCTGCTTTAAGAATCAGTTCAGCATTTCTATAGCGGTAAACCAGTATTTCACCCATAACTTTTCTTTTTATATAAGCCTTGAATTCAGAAGGTTTTAAGCTTATATGATACACCGCATTGTTTATCAGTTCATTTCTTATTATATAATAGTACAGAAATGATGAATACTTGTTTTCAAATGTTTCATGCCACACGCATATACCGTTCATCAGCATAAGCTTTTCAGTATTGCGAAGACCATATTCAACATCATCGCCTCTTATAAAATACGGCATAGGCAAATTGTTTTCATTTATTACTGATATCGGAAAGCCGCAGTACCACCACGCCTGATACTCCGGATTATCATTTATTTCATTTCTTATGCAGTTTTCAGCATCTCGCAAATCATAGCCATATTTAAGTGATATGATATCTCCCCTGTTCCATAAAGCTCCTGATTCAGTCTGTTCAAAGCGTCTGTCAAGTCTTATCATGCTTCCGCCTGCAAATGCGTTTCTGTAATTTTCATTTGCAAGCGAAAAAAGTATAAAAGTCCTGTAAAGAGCTTCCGGAGAAATCACTATATCATCGTCCATAAGCAGAATATGCGTCAGTTTTTTTTCAGCTTTAACTCTGTAAGCTTCAATCATTCCTCTTGTAAATCCGCCTGAACCGCCTGTATTTCTGTTGCTGAAAAGATGTATATTTCTGTCTGATATATCTGTTTCAAGAGTCTGACCATTATCAGCAATAAAAATTTCAAGTCTTTTATAAAGCGGTGAATCAGGATTTTTTAAAAATGCTTTGTTGATAATGCTGATATTTCTTTTAAGAAATTCCTCTCGCTTATATGTGCATATAACAGCGGCAATCTTTACATATTCAGGCTCTGCATATGAATAATATTCTCCGCCGTACAGAAAAGAATCCTCAAAAGCATATATTTCAAATGATATTATTCCTCTGCCGCTGCATTCAGATGAAAAATTCATCTGATTTTCACTGCTGAACAAATGCTCGCCAGTTTTGTTTTTTATGATATTTCCGTCTGAGATATAGTTTTCATATATGCTGATTTTTAAATTTCCTGATATTCTGATATCAAGAAAAAATCTGTTCAAAGATGTATATTCACGCCATTTGTCAATACTTAATCCATTGAAATATGTATCAGAGCAGACCGATTTGTTTTTTTCAACTGATATTCTGTTATTCAGAAGCAATGCATCTCCATGAAAATACATTTCCTTTTCCGCACATATTTCATTATCGGGAAAAAGAATATTCTGAAGTATAATTTTTTTATTCATAAATATACACCATTTCACAGTATTTGAATCCATGCCGCTGACATGGATATGTATATGACAAGTATATCATATTATTTGATTAACGTCAATTAAAAAACAAGACCTGTCATAATAAGACAAGTCATTGTTTTTTCAATTTCAGCTGATTTTATTTCTTTCCCTTTAAAATCTCTCTTAATTTTCTTGGGATAAATGTAACAAACAGACCTGCACGGTATGAGAATGACCCTCTTATCGAATCAAGATAGAACTGATACTGTTCAAGTTCATTTCTTGCTTTTTTAAGCTCCTCCGAACGATGTTTAAGCATTGCCTTTGTACGCTGGAGTTCTGCATCATTTGATTTAGGAGCTACTGCCGGAAGCGTCATTGATTTGTTTTCATTTGCAGTTTCAGTATTTTTATCATCGGATTTCTGTGCCTTTGCAGGTTCTGCATTTCTGATTTTTTCAATCAGTGCATTGAGTATCTCATATGCATATCCGTCATTTACATCAGGGATTACTGTTCTTATCAGTTCAATATCTATCGCTTCACAGGCTTTTGAAAGCAGAAGCATAAGCTCTGAATGTCCGTCACAGATTACATCTGTTATTATCTGAGAATATTCCTCTGAAAGACGCTTTACTGTTCTGATATGAAGCTTTGCATATCTGTTTTCAGATGAAATTCTAAGGTTGTCAGTAATGCCCATAAGCAGACCTGATACCTTTTCAGAATCCCATTTTATCATCTGATGGCCGTCACGGAAACGGTATACAACCTTATCCACAGCATAGAACTGTCCGGCTGTATTCATTGCCTTTACAAAAAACGGCGGGTCCTGAAAACGTCTGTATGGCGGAAATACAAGGTTATTATCTTCAATCATTGAACGCCTGTAAAGGAATCTGTGGAATCCATAGTCAAACTGATAATCAGAATACTTTATCCAGCCCTGTTTTTTAAATGTATAGCCTTCATAATCTCCTGAAAATTCAAATGTCAATGCTCCGAAATGACTTATGCTGAAACTTCCTCCGCATATATCCGCATTATTTTCCTTTGCGAGTCTGTAAAGAGTTTCAAGCACATCATTGTCAGGATACCAGTCATCAGGGTCAGCAAATGCTATATATTCGCCTCTTGCACATTTCATGCCGTTGTTTCTTGCCGCACTTACCCCTGAGTTTTCCTGATTTATAATAACTATTCTGCTGTCCTTTTTATGATAATCTATAAGTATCGGGAGAGAATCATCTATTGAGCCGTCATTGACGCATATTATTTCGATATCCTCAAGAGTCTGATTTGTTATGCTGTCAAGACATTCAACAAGAAATTCATCTTTGTTGTATATCGGAATTATAACTGATATCTTAGGATTTTCAATGCGTTTTTCCTCATGATAATGCTTTTCAAGATAATCGCACTGTTCACTGATAATTTTACTCTCAAGTCTTTTCTGAAGCTCCTGAGCTGATTTTCTGAGTTCTTCATTTTCAAAAGTGAGCTTCTGATTTTCAGAACATTTGTCAGCATAAAGACCTTTCCATTTTTCAAGCTGGCATACCGCCTCCGGTGACATCATATTAAGGCGTTCAAGCTCCTTTACCTTTTTGTCTGCATTGACAAACTTTTCAAATATACAGACGTGCATAGGAGTATTCATAAGTTTCTGATATGCCTTGTATCTGTCCTTGAAATAGAAATACGGTTCTGAATGATTTGTTATTCCAAGCTCTGCAAAGCCGCCGTTTACAAGCTTGTCATATATTATCTCATATTTATTGACATCACGGACTGAATCAAGATTGTATATACAGCCGCTGAGCGACCAGTTTACAAAGCTGCATTCAACATCTTTATATACATTTATTCTGATAAGCTCCTTTTTGAGTGCAAGAAATGCATTATAGAAATCAAGAGGAGATTTATCATTTGTTGCCTGACAATTTGTAGTCATTCCTATTCTGTAATGTGCCAGTATCCCTTTGTATGTGCAGATGCATTTTGCCTTTACAAGTGCTGTACAGGTGAAAAACAGGTCATTTGTACGCCATATTTCCTGAAATCTTATATTGTTTTCCTTTATAAAGCTGCTTCTGAAAAGCTTATTCCATGCCCAGTTCTGAAATGCTGAAAAAATATGATTAGGCATACTCTTATATGAAAATGCTACCTTGTCAGGAAGATATGCTTCTCTGAATGCATAATCAGCCGGCTGAAACTCCTCTTTTACATCATGGTATGTATCAACCTTGTAAACACATATATCAGCTTTATGCTTTTCGCACTGACCGACTGCATTTTTAAGCAGATTCGGTTCAAAGAAATCATCTGAATCAAGAAATGAAAGATATTTTCCCTTTGCTATGTCAAGACCTTTGTTTCTTGCAGCTCCTGCACCTGAATTTTCCTGTCTGAGAATAATAAATCTGTCATCTTTTGCGGCATATTCTTCAAGAATTTTAAGTGAACCGTCCGTTGAACCATCATCAACGCATATTATCTCAATATTTGTGACAGTCTGTCTGAAAATGCTGTCAAGGCACTGTCTTAAATATTTTTCTACGTTATATACCGGAAGTATTACTGAAACAACCGGCGTATCGCTTTCATGGTCAACAGAATTGATGTTTCCAAGAACATAGCCTTTATTCTTTTCCTTTTCATAGAATGCTTCAGGGTCATTCATTATCATGCTGACATTTTCCCATTCGCCGTCATTGAATACAGTTCTGTCAAGCTCGCCGTTGCGGTCTGCTTCAAGATATTCATTTCTGAAATGTTCAAGAAACATTTTTTTATGTTCTTCGGCAATTCTGTTGTATGTGAAAAGATAATTATGATATTTTTTAAGCCAGTATGTTGTTATAAGCTTCTGCCGAAGCTGCGGATTTTCATCAAGAAATTTCCCTATTGATTCATATTCACGGCTTACCGCAAACACCTTTCCCTTGTCATGTATTGAGGAATTAGGATTGTCACGGCGGTTCATATAGTATGGTACATTTACAAACATTGCCCTGTCGGCAAGTGCAAATGTTCTGAACCAGAAGCCATTATCCTGAAACGATGCTCCGGGAGTTTCATTATGCCATATATTCTTTTCTTCAAGGAATGATTTTTTATATATTCCGCTCCATGTATTCATTACAAAACGGAATGTTGCTGTATCATCTCTCGGAGTGAGAACTCTGTTGTAATAATCCTTTTTGCCGTATGTCAGTTCATTGTAGAAAAGCTCATACTTGCCGTCCTCATTATAAAAACGGTAGAAATCAGCCTTTACAAAATCAAGGTCATTTTCAACGGCTTTCCTGTAAAGGCTCTCATACATATCAACAAGAACATAGTCATCAGCTTCAACTATGCCGATATATTCGCCTCTTGCAGCCTTTATGCCTACATTCATTGTATTGCCGTAGCCTGAATTAGGCTTGTCTATAACAACTATTCTGCTGTCATTCTTCTCATATTCACGCATTATTGAAAGTGATTCATCTGTTGAACCATCATTCACAACTATTATTTCAATATCCCTGAGAGTCTGATGAACAAGACTGTCAAGGCATTCCCTGAGATAATGAGCATTATTATAATCAGGAACTACAACCGATACTTTAATAAATCTCTCTTCCATTTTCAAACCTCTTTATATATCAAGATATTTCAACGCTTCCTGGTCTCTGCATTCAGAAAAATCATCAAAGCTTCCGTCACGCAGAACATCCTTTGCCCACATTACATTTCGGCGTACCACTGATGCCGGACTTCCTGCAATTATAACATTTGAAGGAAATGCGGAAGATGTTACTGCATTTGCTCCGCATATACTTCCTGAACCGATGCTTGCTCCTCCGAGCAGATTTACTCCCTTTCCTACCCATACATGATTTCCTATGAATATATTCTTTGCCTTGTTTATTCTTTTCCTTGTCAGAGCGTCAAATATAGGGTGCATATCCGACTGGAAAAGAGTTATTCCAAATGAAAACATACATGAATTGCTTATTGTAACATCTCCGTCAGCAATATCTATTCTTATATTGACAAAGCTGTTGTTATTGCCGATATGGACTGAACCATTGCTTCCGTTTGCGTTTATTTTAAGAGCAGTCATAACGCTGCAGCTGCCGATATCTATTATATTGTCATATCCTGCAAAAACTATCTCTATTTTATCAGATGTATGCGGAACTATTGACACCTGATTGCCTTTAAGGTCGGTATATCTGAGCATTTTAAGAGATTTGAGCATTCCCGTACTTACTTTTCCCTCGGTATAGAAACTGAGCAAATCCCTTCTTACTCCAAGAGAATCAAGTGTTTCAGAGGCTTCTGCTATTTTATCCGCTTCATCAGAACATATTATCGCTGAAGGATTTTTAAGCATTCTTACTGATTCAGCCTTTCTGAGCACAGGCAGCCCGCAGAGAGTATCCCCTGAATAGCTTTCATCTGCATAGACATATTCAATGCCGTATTCCTTCATTATTTCAGCCTTTGATTTTACATCATTGTTTCCGCCCCAGAGTATCGGTGTAATACCGCTTTTAACGGCTGTTTTCTCCTCATCTGAATACTTTCCGGTATCAATGACTGCACAGTGATTCCAGTTTTTCTTATACATTCTGACTATTCTTTCAGTATCCGATGAATAGCACAAAAGACTGTCACAGCGTATTGCAAGCATTACATCAAGTATTGATTCAACGCCTTTCAGATATCCGTCATATTCACGGTCTGATTCAATGATTTCAGGTCTTGTCATGCCTGAATAACGCATTCTTTCAGTAAAAAGCACCTTATCCTTTAAGATATTGCTGAATACTGACCATATTGTTTCATCTTCCGTCACAAGATAAACATATTCATAATCCCATTCATTCATCATGACTTTTGCAAGACCTGCAAGTTTTTCCGGTTCAGGAACTACAACAGCGTTTTCCTCCGGCTTCATTGCGTTTGTGCCTCTGCATACCATTGCAAGAACTTTGCCTTTGCCGCTGAAAAGTCTTTTAGCTGCATCATCTGTCATAATCTGCATATCTGTATTCAGTCTGATTATATCCTTCCATCTGCCGCTTTTCATAAAATCCTGTTCTGCTGCTCTGAAATCAGGATTTTCAAAAAGATAATCGCTGTGGAAAATAACATTTTTACTCTCGCAGACCTCCTTCATTGAAATATTTTCAGAAAGAGGTCTGAAATAATTCTCCCATGCATTTTCATCATCTTTTTTATAGATATTCTTATATCCGTACATATCCGCTACCGGTATATAATTATTCTTTTCAGCCCATGCACAAAGACCTATACATCTTTTGACCATTGAAAACAACGGCATACTGTAAAGCGGTCTTATAACAAAAAATGTCTTGTCCGGATTCTTTTTTCCGAATGAATATGAAAAGCTTTTATATTTTGCATTCTTGTCAATCATAAATCCTGATATCTCATCAGCTGTTAAAATCTTATTTTCTGCAATGCCATACTCATTTACAAGACGCTTATAGATATTATTATAATTTTTTCTGTCACAGATAAGTATTTTATCATATTCAAGTTTTAAAGCATTTTCAGCTGTACAGAAACTGCCTCCTGCGAGCTTTGCTTCTGACCGGAATCTGCTGTCAAAATCTGTACATGATACAATATTGAAATATCCGAACGGAAAACGGACTGAAAAGAATGAACTGAAATCTTCTCCAAGTCCGAATATCAGTAATTTCTGCATAAATTTTCTACTCCTTATCAAATAAGATTTTATTCCTATACCAATTCGACAGATTGTTTTTGCATGGGCTTTTAAGTTTGCCACAAATTCAGCAAACTGCCGTTTGCTCAAACTTTTTTCAAAAAAAGTTTGACAAAAAACTTAAAAAGCATTGAAGGGCAGGGACTTCGTC
>DJFA01000104.1:5665-51666 GCA_002431975.1 Ruminococcus sp. UBA5884 | reverse complement strand
AATTTTTCTCCTCCTGTTGTTACATAGGACGCATCACGGAATATCTCCGGATTCTGGGATACAAAATTATTGAAAAGAGTTGTTGTAAGAAATATTGAGCAGTTTTTGTTTTCAGATATCATTTCTGCAAACCTGTCAACAGAAAGCAGAGTATTCCTGTCAATTACAACAAGTTTCTTTCCGTTGAGCAATGCACTCCATATTTCATACAATGTTGCATCAAAAGCAATTGAAGCGTCCTGAAACTGACAGCTTATTTTGCTGTAATCAATAAAATCAGGGTCAACAGTAAGTCCGAGAATTCCGCCGTCCTTTATAATAACTCCTTTAGGCTTTGCTGTAGTGCCTGAAGTAAACATGATATCAGCGGCACTTTCAGTATTTCTTTCCGCTCTGAATACCGCATCTGACGGAACAGATATATTTTCAAGCTCATCAAGTGAAATATTTATACTTTTAATACTGAAATCCTTTGTTTTTTCTCCGAATATAAGTATTGCCGCAGGTGAAGCATCTTCAATAATGCTTTCAAGACGCTTTTCAGGCAGGAGCAAATCAAACGGAACATAACAGCAGCCAAGCTTTATTATTGCAAGTATGGATATGATTACTTCAATTGAAGATGTTATATCAATTGCTATTCTCTCACCTTCTGATATACCGTATGAATTTTTAAGATACCATGCAAGGCGGTCGCTGAGTTCATCTGTTTCTTTGAATGAAAGAATTTTTCCGTTAAATTCGATTGCCGGCTTATCTGCATAATTTTTTGCAATATATGCAAATCTTTCGGAAAGACTTCCGGATTTGAATGAAGCTCTGACTTTTTCCTTTTCATGCTCTGTGCGGATTTTAAAATCATCAGTTACATTCTTTATTTCAGATGGTTTTTCAGCGTCAAAGCTGTTTATACATATAGTCTTGTATAATGCGGCAAGTCTTTTTATGCTCTCACCTGAATAAATACTGCTGTCATAGCTGAATCTTATTCTGAGATTATCAGGTTTTGAAACCTCAAGAGTAAGAGGATATTCCGTTCTTTCCTCAAGACAGAAATCCTTTATCTTAAAGCCTGTGCTGTCTTCTATTCCTCTGAAATCCATTTCAGGAAAATTATCATATACAAAAAGATGGTCAATAATATTTTCGCAGTCAGGTATACTTTTCTGAATTTCTCCAAGACCTATCCATGAATTTGCCATTGATTCAACAAATGTTCTGCTGAAATTCCAGAGTTGCCCGCCTATACTCTCATTGTTGTCATATGAGAATACAACCGGTATAGTATTTATCATAGGGCCGAGAATTTTTTCTGAATTTTCCATTTCAGCCGGTCTGTATGCGGCTACTGTGCCGAATGACACCTTTTCAGCAGAAAAATTCCTGCAAAGAGTAAGTCCCCAGAGCCATTGCATATATATATTAAGTGTTGTATGGTTATCTGCGGCAATCTTTGAAAGTTTTTTTGTTTCATCTTCCGAAAATTCAATATTCATGGAAAGATATCCGTTATTTCTGTCCCTGTCGCTGGAAAACTGTACGAGTTCAAGCTTATGAACATCAGAAACATTGCTTAAAAGATTATCCCAGTATCTGCGGCTTTCACTGATATTCTGTTTTTTAAGCCAGTCCTGATATACGGAAAACGGCACATATTCATTTTCCTTTGAAATATTTCTGCCATAGCT
The DNA here is from genome assembly GCA_002431975.1 of Ruminococcus sp. UBA5884. GTDB lineage: Bacteria > Bacillota > Clostridia > Oscillospirales > Ruminococcaceae > UBA5884. Next base: position 49,978 of record DJFA01000104.1, on the reverse strand, counting down.
GTTCATTATTATATCTGCAATCATTGCCGCACAATATCCGTCAAGCAGAATATGATGGAATGAAAACAGCATTGTACTGTCACCGTTTGTCTGAATGAGATAAATTTTGAAAAGAGCATCTTTCTGAAGGTCAAAACCTTTTTCAAAGCATTCTTCATTAATCTTTTCAGCCAGTCTGTTTTTTTCTTCAGAGCTGTTTGTTTCAAAATGTCTGAAAGGAATTTTTCTCTTATCCAGCACAACGCTTTTTGGTTCTTCAAGTTTTTCATAAATAATATTCGTTCTGAATATTTCATATTTATCTGACAAATCAGCAAGTACAGCTTCAAATGCTTCCATATCTATATTGCCTTCAAAGTCAAACCGTTCCGTTCCCATATACAATGATTTGTTATTGGTCAGCATATACTGGAAAAGCATTCCTGACTGCACAGGAGTAATAGAATTTATCTTAATTATCTTCAATACTGATTCCTCCTAATATTTCATAGATAGAGCTTAATTCCTCATTTTTTTTCATTTCAAAGCCTGAAATCAGATTTTCAAGAGCTGTAAGTATATTTTTCTGCAATTTCTCTGTATCTTCGCCGCTGTATTTCAAAGAATCATAGTTTATACTGCATACAAGTTTTCCGTCCCTGAAATAAACTGCACAGTATGCAGGCGAAAAGCGTCCTGATTTCTCACCGCTGAACTGACCAAAACCGCTTATCATGCAGTTATTAAAATCAATGCTGCTGTCCATATTGCCGATATAGTTCCATGAAAGTGAAGAAACCGGCTTGTTGAGTACAGTATCTTCATCATCTTTTGAAGGCTTGCTGAGAATCTCATGAATAATACGGGCATTTTCCCTGATTTCACAGCCGTTTATATCTGAAAAACTGATATTTCTTGAATAGCTTATCCAGCCGCATATTCTGTTCCATTCTCCTGAAATATCCCTGCCTATTCTTTCAATTTCTATAACAGGTGACATGAGAATATTCTCTGAAGCTTCTTTCAGAACACTGAGAAGCAGACACTCCGGTGTAACTCCCCATTCATGCGATATTTCCGTAATTTTGTCGTATATGGCTGTATCTGATATGACTGTCCTTTCAGCAGACAGGTATTCTGCATTATTATCCTCATCATACAATTTAATATCAAAAGGAGTACTGTTTTCCTCATCATGCTTTTTCCAGGCATAAGTTGCATAAAGCATATCGGTATAGTCGGATTCAGTTTCATATTCATCAAGAACACTTATAATATTCTGAATGGACACTGCATCTGAAAAAAGATGGTGTATTATAAGAGCAATATTTCCTGATTTATCATAGACCATACAGCTTGTTATGCCGTCTTTGATACGGATATTTTCACTCATAATTCTCCTGCATTCATCAACGGAAAAGTTATCAGTACAAATAACCGGCGGCATTTTATCAGATACTTCAAAATACAGTTCATTATTCTTAAATACCATACTGTAATTTCTGAAAAGCCTGTTTTCAAACAGAAATTCAGCTGCTCTTTCAGGAGCAGGAAATTTTTCATTTTTTGGCGAGAGAATAACATATTCACACCATTCATCTCTGCCTGTTCTTATATTCTTAAAAAACCATTTCTGCTGATTCGAGGCAGGATATGTATTCTGCTGTTCTTCAGTCAGGGTATTTGCAGATGAATCCTTTTCAATGGAAACAACTGCTTCAATTATGCCCTCAAGAGTAGGGTCATCAAAAACATCCATAAGGCTTATTGTATAGCCTTTGCGTCTGAGAAGCTCCATCATTTTAAGAGCCATGATAGAATCTCCGCCGAGGTCAAAAAAATTATCATCGGGATTTGTATTTTCCTTTCCGAAAACATCTCCCCAGATATCCGTAACTGCTTTTATTTTGTCTTCCATTTTTCAGCTCCCAGTCTGTTATTTTCAAAGGGCGGGCATTGCCCGCCCCATGATTTTCATATTAATCCCTTTGTTTAAGTATAAGATTCATAGGTATTCTTTTGAGTTTTGCTCTGAGCAGCAGTGTTACAATAAAGTATACTGCAAGACCAAACGCAAAAATAATCAGATATGTAACAGGATACATCTTTACAGGTACAAATCCGACAAGGTTCGCATTGAGCATAGGCCATACCGATTTGAAGAGTATTACATCAACAGGCATTGAAACTGCAAGCGATATGATTATTGTTATAAAGAAACTGTTAAGATAGAAATGATTGTTTTCCTTGTCTGTATATCCGAATATCTTCATAAGTGAAATTGAATATGAACTCTTTTCAATAATCATTTTAAGCAGAATGAACATTACAGCTGCAAATACAACAACTGCCATAAATATAAGCATCATTATCATTGTCTGCATCATGCTGTCCATTTCCTCTGCTGCAAGCTTGTTTACACTATGTGACATTGTTTCAGCAACATAAGCCTCAGAAATATCAAGCTCCTCATCTGAAACAAGTGCATTATAATAATTTTCCGCATCATCTTTTTCAAGAATTTCATTAAGTGCAGTTCTGTCCATAAATGCAGTGAGTCCTACAGGGTCATGAACTATATCTGTTACTTTAAGAGTAAAGTTCTTTTTCAGTTCTGTTGAATATATCTCAAAATCATCACCTTTTTTAAGTGAAAGTTTTGAGGCTGTGCTGTCAGAAATAACTATTTCATCTTTGTTCTTTGATATACTGTCAACGCCTTCGCCGTCTTCATATCCGTATACATTGAGTTTCATATTTATTCCTGAATATGTAACCTGAAATCCTCCGATTGTTACCTTCTGATAGTCAGCATCATCATTTTCAGGCTCGCATGGTGCTTTGAGTATATAAGCATATTCATACATACTGTTGCTGTCAACGTCTTTTACATATTCTTTAAGTGTATCCTTCATTCCAAATCCCATAACAAGGAAAAACATTGCAATGAATATTCCAAGGAAAAGAACAAGCTGATTTTTAAGACCTCTGAGCATTATTCTTATATACATCTTTACAGGGAATGACTTGTTTTCAAGCTTTACTTTCCTGAAACCCTTGCCGGACATTGTTTTTCCACGCATAAGCTTTACAGGAGTAATATTAAGTCTTTTGCTGAGCAGCAGACCATTTGTTACAAGCTGGATTACAAACGGCATAATACAGCAGAGTACTACAAGATATGCATTTATCTTTCCTGCAAATGACGGCAGTGAATAGCTGCTGTATGATGTTTTTCCGATTGATTCAGAAAGACAGAGCGTTCCTGTAAGCATACCGCCCACTGATGCTATTATTGTAACAATAAGCGGAAGTTTCAGATAATGCCTTACTATTTCGCCTCTTGTATATCCCATTGAAAAAAGTGTGCCTATAAATGTACTGTCCTTTTCAATTGAAGCTGATGACATAACATAGAAAATAAATGATATAAGGAAGATGAATACAATTCCTATAAGAGTTACTTCTGCCTTCATGGTAGCTGTTTTGTCATCAATTGATTTTATTCTCGGGTTATCTGTTCTTTTAAGAATACTCATCATAAGATTTTCATCTTTGAGATAATCCGAAACTGAATCAATATCATCTTCATTTTCAGCTGTGAAGCTGTACTGAATTGTTATCTTGTCACTTGAAATATCCTTGAATGAATCCTCTGAAACAAATCCGACTCCGAAAACATCAAAGTTTGATACTCCTGATGTAACACTTTTAAGAACATTATTGTAATCAACTACATTTACAATTCCGCTGATTACATATTCCTTGCCGTCAACATCAAACTTATCACCGACAGAAACTTCCTTTGCAGCCGCAGTCTTTTCTTCAAGAGCTATTTCATCAGTTTTTTCAGGCAGACTGCCTTCTGTAACAGTAAGCTTGTCAACTTCAGTTCTTACTTTAAAAACTCTGAGTTCATAATCTTCATCATCAAAAGCATTAAGGTCGGCATAACTTGTATTTTCAAGCTTTTTAACTCCATATTCCTCAAGTTTTTTTTCATTTTCATCGCTAAGCTTACTTACAAGTGTAACATTTGCATCTTCAATACTGCATTTTTCTCTTTCAGAGCTGAGAGTATCAAGTATACCGTCAGTAGATGAAAAAAATGCTGAAATCATTGTAATTCCAAAAAACAATATCAGAGCCGCAAGAAAATACCTCATAAAGTTTTTCTTCAGCTCTCTTTTGATTCTTTTATCTATAGGCATTACCATTCCACCTCTTTAGCTGACAAAGGATTGCTGTTATGTGTATCAAGTGCAATTTTTCCGTCCTTGATTTCTATTACATGGTCTGACATATCAGCAATTGCCCTGTTATGTGTGACAAGTATAACAGTAGTATCCGATTTTTTATGTATATCCTCGATTACATTCAGTACATCATGTGCTGATTTATAATCCAATGCTCCGGTAGGCTCGTCACAGAAAAGAATTTTAGGATTTTTTGAAATTGCTCTTGCAATACTTACTCTCTGCTGCATACCGCCTGAAAGTTCATCAGGGAATTTGTTTCTGTGTTCCCACATTCCAACGCTTTCCAGAACAGATTTTATATCGGCTGAACGGTCACCGAGCCAGTGGCAGACTTCAACATTTTCATAGACATTAAGGTCTGATACAAGGTTGTAGAACTGATAGATAAAGCCGAAATTATTTCTTCTGAATGCTGTAAGTTCCCTGACGGAAAGCTTTGTGATATCCGTTCCGTTAATCACTATGCTTCCGGAATCAGCTGAATCCAGTCCTCCGAGCAGATTCAGCAAAGTCGATTTTCCTGAACCTGAAGGGCCGAGAATAGCAAGCACTTCACCGTCCTTTATTTCAAAATCAATACCCTTGAGTATTTCAGCAGATACTTTTCCGCTTCCATACTTTTTTCTTAACCCTTTTACTTTGATTGACATAATGATTTCCTTTCTTTAAATAATATTATGCAATAACAAACAAGGGAAAAATTCTCTCGTTTATCAGTCAATGATGATTGAGCAGCACAGATTAAAAATAAGATTCAATCTGTTTTATAACTGATGCAGTATCCTCATTCAGATAAAAATGACCTCCTCTGAAAAGAACCTGTTCAAATTCTGCGGAAGTAAAATCTCTCCATTCAAGAGCCTGAGCTTTAAGCTCTTCTGTATCATTTTTACCATTGAAAGCATATATTCTGCATTCAAGTGTCTTTCCTTCCTGAGCTTTGTAATCATAGGCTTCAAGCAAGGCTCTGTCAGTTTTCATTACTGACATATAATAATCAAAAAATTCCTTTTCTGCAACAATACTTCTGCTTATATATCCGAGTCTGCAAAGGTTTTCTATTGCTTCCTCATCACTCATATCAGATGCTTTCTGAATTTCCGCACGGGCAGGTGACGGAGATGATGAAACTATTATTGCTTCAGGCAAAGCCTTGTTTCTGCGTTTCATCTCCTTTGCAGCCTCCCATGCTGCAAGACTTCCCATACAGTGACCAAAAAGTATATACGGTTCTGAACAGAGAGTTTCAATTTCAGCCTCCACAAAATCGTATGCAAGTTTTTCAACAGATACAGGACATTTTTCTGAACGTCTGTTTTCACGTCCCGGATATTGTATCGGATATATACAGCTGTTTTCAGCAAGGCTTTTCCATTTTGCAAAAAATGATGCTGAACTTCCTGCATGAGGAAAACAGAATATATTTCCTTTTATTTCACCTTTTCCGCCGGCATATCTGAACCAGCTGTTTTTTTTATTTTCCATATAAAAAATTCTCTCTTGTATTATTTTTATCAGATTTCTGAAAGCTTATGGCGTATATTAATAATGGCATTTTTAACAGCTGAAAAATCCTCAGTAAGATAAAAATGATTTCCCTTTACTCTGATATATTCAGTATCGCCTGCCAGTATTTTCTCCCAGTCTGAAATATCGCCCTGTTCCTGCTCCTGTTCGGAATAAATCACTGCCGCAGGCACTGAAAGTTTTATATCGCAGCAGCTTTCATAACGTTTAAGCAGCAGATTATCATGATTCATTTTTTCTGTTATTGCATCAAGATATCTGTCAGGCAGCATACTAAGCGTATTCATTCCGAGTTCAGAAGAATATTTTCTGGCTTTTTCCCTGTCAAGCTCTGAATCAAGCTTTGCAAAGATATCTGCTGATGGCGGAAGCATTCCTGAAAAAACTGCTCCGAATTTATAAGAATCACTGCATAACATCTTTGCAGCTTCATATGCAAGCACTGCTCCCATACTGTGCCCCAACAGTATAAACTTTTCATCTTTTTTTGTTTTACTGATAATTTCTTCTTTCAGAGAGGCAATTGCCTCTCTGAAAGGAGTTTCATCATCAAACAAAGGATTTATCGGGATTATTTCAATATCATTCCCGAGAATACTGCTGTATCTGAAATAAAATTCGCTGCTTCCTCCCGACCATGGGAAACAAAATAATTTCATATCAATCCCTGCCCTGTATTATGACTGACTGTTTATTTCGTCTATAGCTGAAGCTGCTGAACGAACAGTCGGATTTTCAAAAAGATTCATAAGAATACTGTCAAATGCGGATTCATCTTTGATAATTTCTGCAAGATTTCCTGCAAGCTGTGCCATTACCAGCGAATTAGCCCCGTATTCATAAAGATTGATATCAGGGTCAACGCTTTCAATACCCAGTGTTTCCTTAACAATAGCACTTACCTTTTCTTCTGTTTCTGTAAGAGGCTTTTTCTCATCTTCCTTATCCTTTTTATTTTCAGAAAGCTTTTTCAATGCCATGTCATTAAGCTTGTGCATATCAGTCTTTCCGTTTGGAGAAAGAGGAATTTTATCAATGAATATAAAGCATTCAGGTATCATATAGTCAGGAATATAATCCTCTGCATATTTTCTGATATCATTTTCATCTGTATTTTCAGATACCTTTACAAAAGCTGTAAGTCTTGCGGCTGAATCAGCTTTTACAAGGATAACCACAGCATTCTCAACGGATTCATATGATTTTATACAGCTTTCAATCTCTCCGAGTTCGATTCTGTGACCTCTTATCTTGACCTGTGTATCAAGACGACCGAGAAATTCTATTTCATTGTCAGAATTATATCTTCCCATATCACCTGTTTTATAGAACCTCTTTCCGTCTGATGAGGTTACAAATGATTTATCTGTTTTTTCCCTGTCATTGAGATAACCTTCTGCAAGTCCGTATCCTGCTATGCAAATTTCACCTGTTACGCCATACGGGCAGATATTGAGGTTTTCATCAAGCACATACATTTCCTGATTGAGAAGTGCTCTGCCGTAAGGAATGCTTTTCCATTCAGGTTTAAGACCCTTGTATTCATGAATATTTGACCAGATTGAAGCCTCTGTAGCTCCGCCCATGCAGGCAATACGTACATTTGGCATATATTTTATAAGATTGTCAGGAAGCTCAAGCGGTATCCAGTCACCTGAAAGCATTACAGCCTTAAAATTCTTATATTCAGTCTGCTTTGAGGAGTTGAGATATGAACAGAGCATCTGTGCAAATGCAGGAACTGAATTCCAGAGAGTTATATTATGCTTTTCAATGAGTTCAGCCCAGTGTGACGGATTTGAATATTTCTTTTCATCAGGATATATAAGAGTTCCTCCGGCTGAGAGTACTCCGAAAATATCATATACGGACAAGTCAAAGTTAAGCTGTGAAAGTCCGAGTATACTGTCATCGGAAGATATTCCGAAGCGTCTGTTTATATCCTCGATTGTGTTTACCGCACCTTTGTGTGTGATGACTACGCCCTTAGGAGTTCCTGTTGAACCTGATGTATGTATGATATATGCAGTACTGTTTATATCGCCGTCAGCCTTGAGAATACCGGTATCAGCATCTGCAAGTCTGTCAGCACAGATAACTGTATATTTATCAGATTCTTCAATGCAGCCTGAAACTGAAACTATAACATTTATTCCTGCATTGTCAAGTATCATATTTCTTCTGTTTACCGCATGACCTGCATCTATCGGAACATATGCACAGTTTTCTGAAAGAATTGCTGTCACGGCAGCAGCCTGCCATGCTGATTTCGGCATAACAACGGCAATATTGCTTCCTTCGCTGACATTATTCTTTCTGAGTTCAAGAGCAATTGCTGCGGCTTTACTGAGCAGTTCAGCATAGCTCCAGTTATTTTCAGAATCAATAACAGCTGTTTTTTCCGGATTGAGTTTTCCCGCTTTAAGTATTTCAGAATGAAGAAGATGTTCAGGAAGCTTTTCATAATTATCAGCATCAGAAAAGATATCCTTTTCATCTGTTTCAACAAGGCTGCTCTGTTTCCAGTTATTTTCTGATTCCGTAAGAAATTCAAGTCTTTCTCTGAAAAGGCTGAACATTCTCTCTGCAAGACCATCAGGGAATATTCCCTTTCTTACGTCCCAGTTGATACGGAGTCCGAATGAACCGTCCATTACCTGACAATCGATAAATACCTGAGGAGTCTGGCTTATGCCGCCTTTATATTTTCCTCTCATGCTGCCGGAATCCTCATTTTTGATAAGTCCCACAGAACTTGTGAAAACATACGGCATAAGGAATTTCTGTTCAGGTTCAAGTCTTATTTTTTCTCTTATAACATCAATTCCGGAATAAAGATGATTGTCAAGAGCTTCAAAAAGAGTTTTATTTGTTTCAGCTGCTCTCTGTGCAAATGACTTTTCACCTGTATTGTCCATACTTATAAGACTGAGTGATGTAAAGTCACCGATTATGTATTTAACCTGTTCATCTATCGGCATTCTGTTAAGTGTTGTAAGATTGAGTGAAAATTTTTTGTTTGTGCTGAATCTTTCAAGAACTGAACTGTATGCAGTAACAAGAGCTGCAACAGGTGTCACTCCTGCATTCTGTGAGAAAGTTCTGAAGCTGAACCACTGCTTTTCAGAAAGCACAAGCTCAAAGCGTTCAAATTCATATTCATAGTTATCCTGAACAGGAAGCTGCGGTGCAGGCGGAATATCATTTATACGACTTTTCCAGTATTTCTCTGCCTGTTTATATTTGTCCGTATTTACAATATTCTTATAGGCATTCATGTAATCCCTGAATGTAATTGTAAGCTTATTTTCATTTTCGCAGCCTTCAAAATAATATTTTTCAAAGGTGCTGAGCATAAGCCATATGCTTGTCCAGTCAACAATAAGCATATTTATTGAAAAATGCATTATTGTACAATCACTGCACTGTGAAAGTTCAATTGTAAACAGCGGAAAAACAGATGTTTCATAAGCCTTGTTGCCGAGTCTTTTCCTTACATCTGCAAGAGCCTTTTCTGTATCTTCAGCAGACAAGGCTGTAAAATCATTTTCATTTACCTGAAATTCGTCCCACTGAGGAAGCACTCTCTGCCAGCCGTCACGGGTAATAACAGTATGAAGCGTATCATTTTCAGAAATTATCCTGTTCCATACCTGCTGAACCTTCTGTTTTTCGAGTCTGTCATATTCAAAATCCATACAGATATGGCAGGCTACACCGCCATATTCCATATTTCTGCTGCTTCCCATAAGATAAGCACCCTGAACACCTGACAATGCAAATTTTTCATAGCGGTTATCTTCATCATGTTCAATCCTGAGTTCATTTTTTCTGCTTTCAAGTTCGCTAATAAGCTCGCTTTTTCTGCTTTTAAGGACAGATACTATTTCACCTGTCATAGCTCCCTGCGGAGCTGAGTATCTGAGCTTTCCGTTTTCAGTCCAGAGTTTGATACCGACCTCTTTAAGAGCGTCAATTATCATATCTGCATTCATATTGTCATTAATACTGAGCATATTCATATCTCTCCAAATTCTATATCTTCATTTTTTCTTTCATCTATCAGTTTTCCAAGTTCTCTGATAGTCGGATGTGCATATATTTCAGACAAGCCTACATTTATTCCGTTATCCTGAAGTCTGGTATTAAAGGTAATTCCTCCGAGAGAATCTATTCCCGCATTTACCAGATTTGCAGTCACACTGAGATGACTGTTTTCAAGTATATCCTCCAGTATCCCGGAAAGCATTATTTCAGTTTCAGTTGACGGCGGTTCATAATTTTCCGTATCCTCTTCCTTTACATCAACAACAGGAAGGAGCTTTCTGTTAATCTTCTTGTTAGATGTATACGGAAAACTTTCAAGTATAACGATATGGTCAGGTATCATATAGCTCATAACTCTGTTTCTGAGCATTTCATACATTTCATTGATATCAGGATAAATATATTTCTTGTCAGCCGCAGCTGTTATAACGTTTTGACCGCCGTTAAAGCCGTCACTTAAAGGAATTGACGATATATCTGAATATCCTGCTCTGCTTATAAGCTTTTCCCACTGTTCATATTCAAGCAGAGGAGAATTCTGTTCAAGTCTGAATTTATCGCTGTATGCGGAATAGCTGTCTGTAAGTCCCATTGATATTTTATGGAACTGTCGTTTCTGTGTGACTTCAAGCATAATCAAAGCACCATTGCTGCCAAGAAGCGTACGCAGATTTACAAGTGCCTTTCCTGCATCGGTACTGTCATGAAGCACATTTCCTGAGATTATAAGGTCATAGCTTCCTGCCTGATATCCCTGTTCTGAAACGGACTTGTCTATATCAAGCAGCTTATATCTGACATTATCATATTTTTCAAGCTTATCCTTTGCTATCTCATGAAATATAGGTGACATATCAGTAAAATCATATGTATAATCAAGACCTGATATTTTTTCCAGTACTGCCGCACTGTTCGCCCCTACTCCTGCACCGATTTCAAGTATCCGGACAGTACGCTTTTCAGGGAAATCAGTTATAAATGATTTTACTGCTTCAGCCATTATATCGTTGTACCCTGCACTTACCGGATTATCTCCATAGAGATTATCTGCAATATCGCTTTTTCCGTCCTTGAAAAGCAGCGAAAGCGAGCTTTTTTCACCTTTAAGCACAGATATAATATTTTCCTCGCAGTCTGCAAGAAATTCAAGAGCTGCATTCCAGTAATTCATTTCTTCAAAGCTGAAATCTTTTAAAGCATTTTCAGCTGTATGACTGCCTGTACGGCAATAGCTTTCATTTTTCTTTTCAAATATTCCTGCCTCTGCAAGAGAATCCGCCCACTGAGTCATTATCTTTCTGAATTTTGGGTCAATGTTATTTTCAGTGATAATTCTGTCAATATTTATTTCATTGCCCATATCAAATTCACTGAAAACCTTTTCCATTATGCCAAGACTTATTTCATCAAGACGATTCTGGAGAAGCTCATATTTTTCGCTTGTTATGCCTTTTACTTTATATTCAAGCTTTGCGGCTTTATCTGCAAAACCTGTATTTTTCACAATCTGACCGCTTGTTTTCGGAGTTACATACGCAAAAAGTCTTTTTCTTCCCTCAACTTCCTTTACATCTGCAACTGCATCGGAAACATTGCTGCACTGACTCAGACAGCTTTCAATCTCACCCAGCTCTATGCGATAACCATGAAGTTTTACCTGAAAATCTTTTCTTCCAAGGAATATAACCCATTTTCTGTCGGAAAGCATTCCGATATCTCCGGTTTTATATATGTATCCTAAAGTTTTATGGACAAAAAAGCTTTTTTCAGTACGTTCCTTGTCATTGAGATAACCTTTTGCAACCCCTCTTCCGCCTATACAGATTTCACCTCTGACATTCGGCGGACAAATGTTATTATTTTCATCAAGTATCCATATATTCTGATTTTCAAGCGGATAACCGTAAGGAATTGAATTCCAGCTGTCTTCAATACTGTCAACCGGATAATATATTGACCATATGCTTGCCTCTGTTGCTCCTCCAAGGCTGTAAACATCTGCATTCGGGAAATGCTTTTTAATCTTTTCAGGAAGATTGAGAGGTATCCAGTCGCCGCTGAGCATTACTGCTCTTAACGAATCATCTGTAAAATCATTGTCAATATTGCTGATAAGCAGCTCCATTATTGAAGGTACAGTGTTCCATACAGTGATATCACCTGATGCCATCATCTTTTTGATAAGATGCATATCATACGCTGACGGTGCAAGCTTCAGTTCAGCACCCGATGACAACGCTCCGAATATATCATATACTGACAGGTCAAAGCTGAATGATGATATCCCTATCAGCTTATCCTTATATGTTATGCAGAATCTTTCATTTATATCAAGAATTGTATTGCAGGCGGAATCATGTGATATAACAACACCTTTCGGTGTGCCTGTGCTTCCTGATGTGAAAATGACATAGGCTGTATCATCAGGCTGTGACAGGTCAATATTCTCCGTCCATCTGCCTTTATCAAGTATTTCCGCAGCTTTTTCATCTGTAAGTATCAGATTGCTTTGTGCCTGCTCCTTTATAAATTCAAGTCGTTCCTCAGGGCAGTTATGTGCTGTCGGAACATAGAAACAGCCGGCTTTTATAATTCCGAGTATCGCTTTTACGGCTGATACAGAACGCTTCATTTTAACGATAACAGCCTTATTTGCACCGCATTTTTCTGATATGTATGATGCGATGATATCGGAATCCCTGTCAAGTTCTCCGTATGTGCAGGAATTATTTACATCTGATACTGCTGTATATTCTGAAAATTTCTCTGCCTTATCCTTAAAAAGTCTGACAAGAGTTGTTTTTTCTCTTTCACGGAATGAATCATTATACTGCTCTGCAAAAAGGTCATATTTTTTCTGAACTGATTCACCTGTTATTATTCCGCAGTATTCCTCCTGCATATTCTTTATATCATTCTTGCTGAAATATGCTGAAAGGTAATCCCAGTGAATAATGAGTCTTCCGTCCTTGAGTGAAATCTGATTATCCAGCATTACCTGTGGTGTCTGGCTTACCTGATAACGTTTTCTGCCGAGCCATTCCCATTTGCTGCCCGCAACATCAAACAGCATACAGGTGCATACCGCAGGAAACGGAAAACTGTTGTCGCAGCCATGCATATTTGTATAGTCACGGATAATTTCAGAACTTGCAACTGAACCATGCTTTTTACGCACACTGATTTTTTTCTGGGTTTCAAGAGCCTTTTCTTTAAGTGTTTTATCATCAGTAAAATCAAAATCCACAAGCATTACTTCCGTAAAATCGCCGACTGCATTACGAAGTTCCTTACAGCTTCCTTTTCTGTTGGAAACAGTCATATTCAGTGTTATTCTGCTTTGTCCGCACCATCTTGAAAGGAGCTTTGCATATGCTGTTGTAAGATATACGGACGGCAGTATTCTTTCAGGCAAAAGAAAATTTTTCACCTTATCCCATTTATCTTTTGAAATGATTGTTTCTGAAGTATCAAATACCATTTCTTCAGTATTGCAGGATTTTTCAAACTGAGGGCCTGACGGCAGATTCTGAAGTATTTCATTCCAGAATGATTTATCTTTCGCATAGTTCTTTTCAGTTTTTTTCTTCTTTTCATTTATATAGTTCTCAAATGCCAAAACAGGTATTTCATTTACATTGTCATTATCATAGTATTTATAAAGGCTGTCTATTATAATTTCCGTGCTGAGTCCGTCCATAATCATCATATCTGAATCAACTATCAGTATATTCTGATTGCTGAAATTATATATACTAAACTCAAACATCGGCCATTTATTAAGTTCGAACATTCTTTCTGAATGAAATTTTCTGTATCCGAGAAATTTTTCCTCCTGCTGTTCCTCCGGAAATGAAGTAAGGTCTGTCTGTTTTATTTTATAATACGGTACTTCGTCCATAAAGCACTGCATTCCGTTATCTGTTATATATGACCTCATTGACGGCTGTTCCCTGATAGTGCAGTTAAGAGCCTTTTCAAGCTTGTCTATATCAAGTGATGTAACGCATTCTATATAGAAATGCGTTGAAACTCCGCCAAGAAAAGTACTTTTATTTCTGCCATAAAAGTATGACATCTGAACATCTGATAAAGGTAATAATATATTTTTCATTTCTGCTCCTAAAAATCACTAATCTGACTGTCAAGCTGTTCCTGAATGCATTTGCAGATATACTCATAACGGGTTTCGCATACATCATGACCGCCCTCTATCATTTCATTTCTGAATTTTCCAAGAGTATATTTTTCCCATGCCTTATTGTCCTCCTCTGTCATGGAATCATCATCTATACCTGAAAATGCTGTGATATCCGCATCTATCGGAGTTGTTTTATCATATCTGTATTCTTCAGCAAGCTTGAAATCACTTACAGTTACTTTTCTGTAATACTGCATTACAAATCTGTTATTATAAAAAGCTTCATCGAAATTCATATATTTTCTGAGAAATCTTGCAAAGCTTTCTGAATCCAGTTCACTTACAGCCTTGCCTTCAAAATACATAGGTTTGAATATATTCGGAGCTGGAAGGCTTACTGAAAAAAGATTCACGGGATATATTCCGTATTTTTCTTTAAGATATAAAGCCGCTTCATATCCTATCGCACTGCCTATACAGTGTCCGAGAAACGCAAATTTCTTTGCTTTCAGGATATCTATGCAGCTGTCGCAGAACTGCTCTGTAAGCTCATAAAGAGTGTCTGGCATAGGCTCTTTTGCACGCTTTTCACGCATAGGATACTGAACCGGATAAATATCTATATTATCATTCAGCTTTTCCCTCCATTTATAATATGTAGATGCTGTGCCTCCTGAACACGGGAAAATAAACAGGCTTATTTTGCCGTTTTCACTTTCACGCTCATTGCATATCCAGTTATTCATATTTTAATCAGTTCCTTTCTGATATGCTTTTTCAATACGCTGTTTATATAGCTGACAACCATTTCAGTATGCTCATTTATAAAGAAATGACTGCCCGGAAAATTTCTGACTGAAAATCCATGCGGCGAATACTGTTTCCATGATTCAAGGTCATCAGCTGAAAGTTCATCATTTATACCATTAAGAACTGTACAGCCGCAGCTGAACTGAACAAATTCATTCATCTGATAAGTTTCTGTAATCTTATAGTCTGAATTTATTATCGGGAAAAAATATCCTGCAAACACCGGATTATCAAATATTTCAACAGGAGTTCCTCCAAGCCTCATAACTTCCTTTTTTATGCCGTCAAAACCCTGTTTGTAATGTTCTGTATGATGCTTTTCATCATTATTGAGATGAGGAGCATAGTTGGCTGACATAAATATATGAACAAGATTGTTTTTCAGCACAGAATCCTCGCATATTCTGCGGTAAAGCTCATATGCAATAAAACATCCCATACTGTGACCGAATATGGCAAATTTATCATCAAAGCATTTTTCAGAAACAAACTCAAATATATTTTCTGCTGCCTCCTCTATTGATGAATAAAAGCATTCAGAACATCTTATTCCACGTCCTGCAAGTTCAGGAGCGATAATTTCAATATCAGGGGAAATATACTTATTCCACTTCGCAAATACAGATGCCGAACCTCCTGCATACGGTAAACAAATAATCTTCATCTATACTCCCATATCCTTTCATCTCAGAGTGCAAATTCCTCTTCATAGAGCCAGCCGCATGGTATTCCCTTTTCATCGCATCTTTTCTTGTAAATATCCATGATATTATCAGGAAGTATCTGATTTGCCCAGTAAACTCCGTTCGGGTCATCTCTTTCAAGGGCTGCAAGTGCTGCTGAAGCTGCTGAATATGCTGTGATATCAGATGTGCTGCTGAGGTCAATCTTTATGCTTACTGTTTTTTCCTCTCCGCCGCTTATGCCGTCAGCAAATACATAGAGTATTGCCCATTCATCTTCTTCAGTTTTCTTTTCTATCTTTTGCAGATATTCACCCATCTGTGCATACATTTCATCAAAGCTTACCTTATCATGAAGCTGATAATATTTCATCGCCATAAGGCCTATAACATTATCACTTGAAACATCATACCAGTGAAGCTCCTTTATCTTTTCAGGAGGATATCTCTTTACAACTGAATACATCTCATTGCTGAGAAAATGCTTGAGGAAAACCTTTCCTTCAAAAAGTTCATGCTCGCAGTAATCCATTCCCATACTGTTTTTTACCGGCTTTCCGTCTTTGAGATAATATCCGTTAAGGCAGTACGGACTTGTTCCGCTCATTATGATATCAAGACAGCCGATTAATGAATAAAGTTCTGCACCGCCGGAATAACCTGTAATATTATTCACACTGTCAAATGACTGAATTGCCTTATTAAGCATAAGTCCTGTAAATCCCGGATAAAATCCTGAGGCAAGATAAAATCTTCCCTTTCCTTCTATCCTTGAACGAACCTCATCATTGAAAGCAAGTGCATCGGATACATCAACATATACCGCTCCTGCGGCAGCTGCGGCAAGTGCAACCTTTTCAAGCAGCATATATGCAGGGCCTGAGCAGTTGAGAACTACATCACAGCCCTCGCAGAATTGTGCAAGTTCTTCATCATTGTTTACATCAAGATGTTTCCATGTAAAATTTGAAGGATATTTGCTGTAATCCGGTTCACGTCTTTGTCCGCCCTGTATTTCATATCCGCTTTCTGCGAGATAGCCGCATACCATAGGACCTATTCTGCCTCCGCAGCCTATCATACCAATTTTTTTCATTATTCATCACCTTTACTGTATTTTTTATCAATTACTTCTGCAATACTCCTGATTGTCAGAGATTCAAAAAAATCATCAATATTGACTTCAGCGATATTTTCTGTAAGACGCATATATATCTTCATCGCTTTCATCGAATCCCCGCCGATTTCAAAAAAATCATCATCAATTCCGAAATCATCACGTTCAAAAACCTCTGCCCATACATCAAAGACTTTTTTTTCTGTATCTGTCATAAAACACTCCTCTCTATATAGTTAGCTCAAGCTAACTGTTGCGTGCATTTATAAAAATGAACAACTCAAAATTGCAGAACTGCTTGATTAGCGAAGACTAACTGCATTTCATAAAGTTAGCATAAGCTAACCATATTGCATAGCAATCCCGTTTATTTTTCTAATATTTATATTTATTATATCCTATCATTTAGCACTATGTCAAGGCAAATCATAAAAAACAGCATATTAAACAATTAATTTTTCTGCCTTGCTTTAAAACCTGTTATTTAACGCAAATTAGATAGCAAAATTTTATAATTGAAAATATGGGATTTTTCATATATTTGTAGCCCGTCCAAAATTCCGGTAAATTGAAGCGGGCGACCAATGGTCGCCCCTACATAAATAATTCATTGAATCGGCGTTATTTAAACAAAAAAAGAAAATGCCTGCAAAATCTGAATGCAGACATTTTCTGTATATATTTAAAATTTATTTAAGGAGGTCTTTTTTACCACATAAGGTCTACATGGGCAACACGCCACTGACCGTTTTCCTTTCTGAATATGATGCTTCTTTCAAGCACTTCATAATCGCTGAGATTATCCGGAACACTGTATATATAATTATCCATATCAGGTGCATTTGCTGAATCAAGTGAAATATAACAGTGAACAGCAATATCTATCTCGCTGTCGCTCTGTGAAGTTATATCATAGGTATGACCGGCATATCCGAGTATTCCGCCCTTTCCCCATGTTTCACAGTATACACGTCCGTTATATTCAGTAAAATGGCTCATAATACCGAGTGTTTCAATAAAATCATCTGTAAAATACTGTTCAAAATATGCTTTTACGCTCTGCAAATCAGTAAAATATTTCTGACTTGTTCTGCTGTAGAATTTTCCGTCCAGTTCAATATCATTTTCCTCTGCATTATAGTCATGTGATTCATCATAATCAAGGAATATTGAATTTCCCATTGAATACTGAAAGTATACATTATATGCAGCACTGAAAAGGTTCTGAAGTTCACTGCTTACAGGCGGGAGCAGTTCTCCCTGTGGTTTCTGGGTCTGTTCCGGAGTTTCAGCCGGAGATTCTGTCTGCACCGGAACAGATGATTCTGCTGCATATGCTTCAGATGTCTGTATGGCAGTAGTTTCATTTACTGCCGTAGTTGATGATGTTTCAATGGCAGACTGCAAAGCAGTTGAAAGGATTGTATCTGAAATTGTATTTTCAGCTCCTGAAACTACAATTGTCTGATAAGTTTCTGATGTTTTAATTATATCGCCGCTCGTTTTTGCTGTACTTATTTCCGATTCCGAAACAGATGCTGCAAATTCGTCATTACTGCTTTGAGGCTCTGAAGAACCGCTGTTGAGTGATGTATAGATAAGCCCTGCATTTACGCATATGAGCAGTGCAGCAGCAGCCGGAACTGCTATATTGCGGAATCTGAAAACTTTCTTTTGTTCTTCTCTGATAACGTTTTTAAAAATTCTCTCTTTTGTTCTTTCGTCAGGAGTATTTATGGAATCAAATGCATTATAAATATTATATTTCTCTTTTTTATTTTTCATGATTCGCTTCCTCCATTTCATTTTTTAATTTCTTTCTGGCTCTGTACAGCTGCATTGCAACGCTTTTTTCTGCTATTCCGAGAATTCCTGCTATCTCTTTTTCGGAATATCCCTCATAGTAGTACAGCTGGAGAACCGTTCTGTATTTAGGCGGAATATTGAAAATATCAATAAGTTTCTGCTGTTCTTCAAATCCGCCGTCTGAAATTTCTGAAATCTCATCAAGACCTATGGTATTACGCTGCCAGAATGATTTCTGAAAATCCTTACACATATTTATTGCGACTCTTATTATCCATGCTTTTTCTTCCTGAACAGTGCTGAATACAGGAGATTTGCTGTAAAACTTTACAAATACATTCTGCATGGCATCTTCTGCATTTTCCTTTGAACCAAGTCTTACGATACATATCTTATATACCAAATCGCAGTAGAGTTCATATTTTTCAGCAAAATCAGCTATTTTTTCATCATTTGCAGCAGACATATCGTTTTCATCTGATGAAACAAGATTCAATACCGCCATTTCCATTCCTCCTTTTCTTTGTTTCTATTAATAAAACGACTCAGACAGCAAAAACTTCTACAGAATTTTTAAAAAATTTTTTATTTTTTTAATTTAACGCAAATTCAATGAATTATTTCTGTAGGGGCGAACTGTGTTCGTCCGCCTGAAATTCCGGTGAATCCAACGGGCGACCAATGGTCGCCCCTACAAAATATAAGGGAAATCCTATATTTTTAATTATAAAATTTTGTTGTCGAATTGGCGTTAATTTAACGCAAATCCATCAACTCTGCATAAAAAAAGGCCTCCGTTTTGGAAGCCTTTTTTATCAGTCAGTTATTTATTCTTTGATTTTGATTTTACAAGATTCTGCATTTCCTTTTCAAGCTGTTCGCCCTTGTTGTAATTGATAACATCATCAGCGGCAGCGACTGCATCATCATTTTTAAATACGACTTTAAGAAGAATAGGCGTTATAATAGTTGTGATAACTACCATTATTACCACAGGGCCGAAATATACTGAACTCATAAGACCTACTTCAGCTCCTTTGTTTGCAACGATAAGAGCAACTTCACCTCTTGAAATCATTCCGACACCTATCTGAATGGCTTCACGGTTTGAAAATTTGCATATTTTAGCACCTACTCCGCAGCCGACAATCTTTGTGAGTACTGCAATTATAACAAGCAGAACTGTGAAAAGTATGAGTTCTCCTGTCATCTTAGGAAGAACAACCTTTATACCTATACTTGCAAAGAAAATAGGCGAAAGGAGCATATATGAAAGAGTTTCAAATCTGTGTGAGATATATCCGCTTTTCGGAGTATTTGATATTGCAAGACCTGCAACAAATGCACCTGTAATATCTGCAACGCCGAAGAATTTTTCAGCTACATATGAAAGCACAAGACAGAATACAAATGAAACTATTACATGACGTCTTAAATCCTTTGATGCTGAACCGCTCCATTTTGTAAATACCTTATGGAACAGAACTCCTGCAATTGCAGCAACCACAAAGAATGCTACTATTTTAAGAAGAACAGAAACTATATTTACATCAGGGTCAGCAAAGCTTGTAACGATTGTAAGAGCGATTATTCCAAGAACATCATCTATAATTGCTGCACCAAGAATAGCATTTCCGGCTTTTGTAGTAAGCTTTCCAAGTTCTTTAAGAGTTTCAACTGTAATACTTACAGATGTAGCAGTCATGATTACACCGATAAATACATTCTGGAGAAATACGCTTGATGAAAGGGCTTCATCACCTTCATTGAATACTGCTGCAATTCCCAGTCCTCCGAAAAGCGGAATTATTACGCCGAGAAGTGCAATAAGGAATGAGGCTTTACCGGTTTTCTTAAGTTCATTGATATCGGTTTCAAGTCCTGCCGCAAACATAAGGACAATTACACCGAGTTCTGAAAGAGATGAAAGCAAATCCGTTTCAGTCACTATGTTGAAACAGGCAGGGCCGAGAAGAAGTCCGGCAAGCAACGCTCCGACTACCTGAGGCAGCTTGATTTTTTTGGTGACAAGTCCGAGAACCTTAGTACTTAAAAGGATAAGTGCTATGGTCATGAGAAATTCGTAAGACATAGATAATCCCCTTTTCTTTGAAAAAATTTCCGTTACATTTTTAAAGACGACCTGCAAAAAGCAAATCGTCTTTGAAAAGCTATACATATTATAATGCGTTTTATGACAAATGTCAACATAAATTTTTAACCAGTAAAATATTTGTAGAATACTGATATTTTTTTCGTCAATTCATGTTATTTTTATGAATCCGGTTGATTTTTTCGCATAAAAGATATACAATAGTATCTGAAAAGAATAACGGAAAGAGGTTTTTGGATTGAATTATAAAGAATTTGAAATCATTGATGCTCATACACATATTTTCCCTGAAAAAATTGCTGAAAAGGCAACTGTCAATATCGGCAACTTTTATCATATACCTATGAATGACAAGGGCAGCAGCAAAAATCTTATTGCTGATATGGAAAAATACAATGTTACAAAAGCTCTTGTATGCTCAACAGCAACTGCTCCTGAACAGACAGTTTCAATAAATAATTTCATACATGAACAGTGCCTTGCAAATAAACAGTTTATAGGTCTTGCAACTCTGCATCCGGATTATGAAAATATTGAGGAGGAACCAAAAAGAATAGTTTCAATGGGTCTGCATGGAATAAAAATTCACCCTGATTTCCAGAAATTCTGCATAGATGACAGAAAAGCATATAAGATATATGAAATCGCTGAAGCAGAAAATCTCCCTATGCTTATACATATGGGTGATGAAAGATATGAATATTCAAGACCTGTACGTCTTAAAAAAGTCCTTGAGGATTTCCCGAAACTTAAAGTAACAGCTGCTCATCTCGGCGGCTATCAGAGATGGGAAGAAGCTCTTGAATGCCTCGGCGGAAAATTTGAAAATCTCAGATATGATACATCAAGCAGCCAGAGTATTCTTCCGGCTGAGTATGTAAGAAAACTTATAGACCATTACGGAATTGAAAACTGCTTTTTCGGAACAGATTTCCCGATGTGGAACTATGAAAAGGAACTTGATGCATTTCTCGGACTCGGCTATTCATATAATGAATATCAGAAAATGTTTTCAGAGAATTTCAAAGAATTTTATGGAATAAACTGATTTTTCAAAGACTGCGGACAGTAAAGGCTGTCTGTTTTTGTTGACATCTGATAATAAAAATGATAGAATATAAATCAGAATATTACCGATTTGAAAGGATTTTTATTATGAATTACAGTACACAGATGGAAGCCGCAAAAAAAGGCATTATTACTGAACAGATGAAAATTGTTGCTGAAAAAGAATATACTGACCCTGAAATTATAAGAGAACGTGTTGCAAGGGGTTCAGTATGTATCCCTGCAAATATATTTCATAAATCTCTCAGCCCTGAAGGTATAGGCGAAGGTCTCCGCACAAAGATAAATGTAAATCTCGGCATATCAGGTGACTGCATTGACTATACTGCTGAAATGGAAAAGGTTCAGATGGCTCTTGATTTCGGCTGCGAAGCTATAATGGACCTCAGCAACTACGGCAAGACAAGCACTTTCAGAAAAGAACTTGTTGAACGCTCAACTGCCATGATTGGAACTGTTCCTATGTATGACGCTATCGGTTATCTTGAAAAGGATTTGCTTGATATCACTGCAAAGGATTTCCTTAAAGTCGTTGAAGCTCATGCAAAGGAAGGCGTTGACTTCATGACTATTCACGCAGGCATAAACAAACGTGCTGTAAGCCTTTTCAAAGAAACAAAAAGACTTACTAATATAGTTTCAAGAGGCGGTTCTCTCCTCTTTGCATGGATGGAAATGACAGGCAATGAAAACCCGTTCTATGAATATTATGATGAAGTACTTGACATTCTTCATAAATATGATGTTACAATAAGCCTCGGCGACGCTTTAAGACCGGGAAGCACAAATGACAGTTCCGATGCAGGTCAGCTCAGCGAACTCATTGAACTCGGAATCCTTACAGAACGTGCATGGGCTAAAAATGTACAGGTAATGGTTGAAGGCCCGGGACATATGGCTATCAATGAAATTGCTGCAAACATGGCAATACAGAAAAGAATCTGCCACAATGCTCCTTTCTATGTATTAGGCCCTCTGGTAACTGATATTGCTCCCGGATATGACCATATTACTTCAGCTATCGGCGGTGCAATAGCTGCTGCAAACGGAGCTGATTTCCTCTGCTATGTAACTCCTGCCGAACATCTCAGACTCCCTGATGTAAATGATGTAAAGGAAGGCATTATTGCTTCAAAAATTGCTGCTCATGCTGCTGATATCGCAAATAATCTCCCTCATGCAAGAGATATTGACAATAAAATGAGCGAAGCAAGAAAACGCATTGACTGGGACGATATGTTCAAATATGCAATTGACCCCGAAAAAGCAAAAAGATACTTTGAAAGCACTCCTCCGGCTGACAGGCATACCTGCTCAATGTGCGGAAAAATGTGTGCAATGAGAACTACAAACCTGATTCTTGAAGGAAAAAAAGTTGAATTCTGTTCTGAAAAATAAATCAAAAGGGCGACCATTTAAATTGGTTGCCCTTTTTAACGCCAATTCGATTGATTGTTTCTGTAGGGGCGACCATTGGTCGCCCGTTCAAATTATGGTTTAAACATAAATTCGATATCTGTTTTCGGAATAAAAATTATTGATTACCCATTTGAAATTCTGGTAAACTGCAACGGGCGACCAATGGTCGCCCCTACAGCATTATAAGAGAAATCTTAAAAAAGCATTGTTACTAAATAAAAATACACTTTTATTTATTTTTTATATAAAAAGTTTATTGACCTGCTGATAATATTTGTAGTATAATTATCTTGTATTATAGCGTATTTTGATGTAATATAATTTATTTTATCAGGGGTGTCTTCTGCCATATGGTTTTCTCCAGTCTGTTTTTTCTTTATATGTTTCTGCCGATATGTCTTATAATGTATTTTGCAACAAAAAATATCTCATACAGAAACTTTATACTTACCGCATTTTCATTGGTCTTTTATGCATGGGGAGAACCTACATGGGTATTTCTTCTGGTATTCAGTGCCTCGATTGACTATCTCAACGGCATAATAATCGACAAATACAGAGGCACTTTCAAAGCAAAGCTTGCTGTAATCGGCTCACTTGTAACAAACCTCGGTCTGCTCGGATTTTTCAAATACAGCGGATTCATTGTTGAAAATATAAATGCTTTACTTTCACTCAATCTGCACGTCCCTGAAATTGCTCTGCCTATCGGAATAAGCTTCTATACATTCCAGACAATCTCATATACAATAGACTGCTACTGGGAAAAGGTTGAAACCCAGAAAAGCTTCGGGAAATTCCTGCTTTATGTTTCAATGTTTCCTCAGCTTGTAGCCGGCCCTATCGTAAGATATTCCGTTATCGGTCAGGAAATAAGCCAGCGTCAGACTACTGCAAAAGACCTCAGTGACGGCTTTTCAAGGCTTACTGTTGGTCTTGCCAAAAAAGTCATAATCGCAAATAATCTCAGCGTAATAGTTGATGCGTTTTTCGGCAAGAATATTGAAAATCTTTCAGTTGCCGGCACATGGTATGCTGTTATAATCTATGCAATGCAGGTTTATTTCGATTTTTCCGGATATTCCGATATGGCTATAGGTCTTGGACGTGTATTCGGATTCCATTTTGATGAAAACTTCAATTATCCTTTCATATGCATAAATATCACTGAATTCTGGCAGAGATGGCATATATCACTCGGTTCATTCTTCCGTGACTATCTGCTCTATCTCCCGATATTCGGCAAACGCAGAAAATATCTCAACTTGTTCCTTGTATGGTTCTCAACAGGTTTATGGCATGGTGCAAGCTGGAACTATATAATCTGGGGTCTTTATTTCGGAGTATTCATATTCCTTGAACTGCTTGTCGGCAAAAAACGCATGAAAAAGATTCCTAAGGTCATAATGCATATATACAATAAAATTGTTATAATAGTCGGATTCGGTATTTTCTACTTTGAGGACGGAAATAAACTTATAAACTTCCTTAAAAATCTTATCGGTCTTAACGGCAATGTATTCTTTGATGAGGCTGTCAAAGTTTCATTCTTCAATAATATTTTCCTTATAATAATTGCTGTTATAGCCTGCTTCCCTGTTGTACAGTCACTTAAAAAACTTATGGACAAGTCAGAATCTTCTTTCATATTGATGAAATCATTGCAGACTGCTGCAAATGTTCTTCTTCTTGCAGTAAGCAGCATTATGCTTGTAGACGCAACAAACAACCCGTTTTTGTATTTCCGTTTCTAAAAAAGGAGTCCTTTTAAAATGAGCAAACAAAAAAGAAAAAAGAAAAAATCCGAAAAATTCATGTATAAACTCAATGCAGCTGTAATTATAGGCTGTATAGCCGTTGTTTCTGTCGGTATGCTGGTACTTGAACGCCCGACTATTTCAGAAACTGAAAACCGTACTCTTGCAACTATGCCTGATTTCTCATTCAATGACTATTTTGACGGCAAATATACAAATGGTGTTTCTGAATTTTATAATGATACTGTTCCTATGAGAAGCACTTTTAAAAAATGGAATACAAAGCTTACTTCATTTTTCGGCGTGGAGCTTGACGGCGTTACTTTCCATGGAAATGTTTCTATGGTAAACAAGAATAATGATGAATCAAAATCTGAAATAAAAGTTCCTGCTGTTACTGAACCGCCTGCTGTTACCGGTGAAGCTGCTGTAACTACTGAAGAAAGTGCAGTTGTTACAGGTGAAACTCCTGATAATCCGGATTATGACGATTACTGGGAAGAAAATGACAACGATATCGACAAGGGCAAAGTTGAAAACGGCATAATAATCTATAAAAACCGTGGCATTATGCTTTACGGAAGCTATGACAGCACTCTTGATTCATATGTTGCTGCTGTAAATGCATATAAACATGACCTCGGCGACAGCGTAAACGTATATTCAATGGTTATCCCTACTGCTGTATCGTATTATCTCCCAAGCAAATATTCAGGATATTCAGAAGACCAGTTTGCTGACCTCCAGTATATCAGAGAACGCCTTGTCGGTGTTGAAGATGTTGATATATCCGCCGTTATGGACAGTCATAAAAAAGAAGATATATATCTGCGTACTGACCACCACTGGGCTCCTCTCGGTGCATACTATGCCTCACAGAAATTTGCCCAGCAGCTCGGACTCCCGTTCCCTGAACTTTCAACATATGAAAAGGTTTCACAGGACGGCTATACCGGTACTATCTATACTTTCACACAGGACGCAAGCATTCTTGATTATCCTGAAACATTCACCTACTATAAGCCTGACAATCAGTATACAACAACATATTACAACACCTATTTTCAGGAAGGATATGACAGTAATCTGTTTATCGATATGCCTCTGAGCAGCCTTTATGTAACATTTATGGGCGGTGACGACAAAATTACCAAAATACATACCGATGCAGGAAACGGCAGAACTTTAGTTGTTTTAAAGGACAGCTACGGAAATGCAATGATTCCTTTCCTTACCCATTCATTTGAAAATATATATGTAATAGATATAAGATATTTTGATATAAATGCTATAAACTTCATGAAGGAACAGGGTGCTACTGATGTACTTTTCGCAGTAAATGCATTTACTGCCGCTACCCCTTCAATGGTAAGACATATAGAAAATATCCGTGTTCAGTAAAAACACAAATTTGACAACAAAATTTTATTGTTGAAAACACGGGATTTTCTGTATATTTTGTAGGGGCGAACTGTGTTCGCCCGTTGAAGATTTGCTGTAAACTGAGCGGGCGAACACAGTTCGCCCCTACAGAAAATATCCATGTTCAGTAAAAAAGGAGATAAAAAAATATGAAAGAACTTGATTACCCTTTTGACAGCGAATATATACTCAAAAAACGCCGTTCAATAAAAAAACAGCTCCTCGCTGACGGTTCACAGAGAATTAAAAAAAATATAGCTGTTCTCGGCGGTTCAACTACAAATGATATAATTTCAATGCTGGAGCTTTTTCTGCTCAATTACGGTATAGAACCATCATTCTATCAGTCTGAATTCGGTCAGTACTGGCAGGACGCTATGTTCGGAAATCCGGAGCTTGACGGATTTAAACCCGATTTTATATTCATTCACACAACCAACAGAAATATAACTGAATTTAATGAAGGCTGTATGACTGCATCTGCTGCTGAAACTGATGAGGCTCTTGAACGACAGTACAGCCATTTCAGCAGAATGTGGGATAATCTTTTTGAAAAATTCCACTGCCCGATAATTCAGAATAATATGGAACTGCCGTTTTACAGACTTCTCGGCAACAAGGATTCAAGCGATATCCATGGAAAATCAAACTTTATTTCAAGACTTAACATGAAATTCTATGAATATGCACAGACTCATGAAAATTTCTTTATCCATGATATAAACTATCTTTCAGCCTCATATGGTCTTGAAAAATGGTCACAGCCTTTTTACTGGTATATGTATAAATATGCGTTGAGTGTCAGTGCAATCCCTGAATTTTCATATAATCTTGCAAATATAATAAAATCAATCCTCGGAAAAAATAAAAAAGCCTTTGCTCTCGACCTCGACAATACTCTCTGGGGCGGAGTTATCGGAGATGACGGTCAGGAAGGCATTGAAATCGGCAATGAAACCTCAATGTCACAGGCTTACAGCGAATTTCAGAAATATATAAAGGCTCATAAAAATCTTGGCGTGATACTTTCCGTATGCTCCAAAAATGATGAGGAAAACGCTGTTCTTGGTCTTAAACACCCTGACAGCATTCTTTCCCCTGACGATTTTATCTCAATAAAAGCTAACTGGAATACTAAAGACAGCAATATATCTGAAATTGCTTCTGATATAAATATCCTGACTGACAGCATTGTTTTCATTGATGACAATCCGGCTGAAAGAGAAATTGTAAAATCACAGCTTCCGGGAGTTCTTGCTCCTGATATAAAGAATGTTGAGTCATATATCCAGATAATCGACAAAGCCGGATATTTTGAAGTCACTTCATTCTCTGAAGACGATATAAAACGCAATGAAATGTATAAGAAAAATGCTGAAAGAGCTGTTCAGCAGAAACAGTTCTCAAACTATAATGATTATCTGAAAAGCCTTGAAATGGTCGCTGTAATTGACGATTTCGACCCGATTTACCTTCAGAGAATCGTTCAGCTTACAAATAAAAGCAATCAGTTCAATCTGACTACAAAAAGATATACTCAGGCTGAAATGGAAGAAGTTTTTCACAGTGACAACTATATAAGATTATATGGAAAACTTACTGACAAATTCGGCGACAACGGCGTTGTATCCGTGGTTATCGGCAAAAAGGAAAATTCCTCTCTCCATATAGATTTATGGCTTATGAGCTGCCGTGTCTTAAAACGTGACATGGAATTTGCAATGCTTGATGAACTTGTAAAGGAATGCTTAAAAAATAATATTTCTGAAATTTTCGGATACTATTATAAAACTGCAAAGAATAATATGGTAAAAGACCTTTTCGCTTCATTCGGATTTGAAAAAATCAATGCTGCGGAAAATGGCGACAGCGTATGGAAACTCAATACCGCTGACTATACACCTGCCAGTCACGTTATAAAAGTCATCAAAAACAATCTTACATAAACAAAAAGGAGAATATTTATGAACGAACAGCAGATTTACGCAAAACTTGAAGAAATTTTTATGGACGTTTTCGACCTCGATGAAGTTGACCTCTTTGAAGATACAACTGCTGATGATATTGATGAATGGGACAGCCTTGAACATATCAATCTCATCGAAGCCGTTGAAAAGGAATTTGGCATGAAATTCAAGATGGGCGAAGTTTCCACAATGAAAAACGTAGGCGAAATGGTGAAAATCATTAAATCAAGAATTTAATTTTTTATTTAAAATGCTTGATTTTTTTAACAAGGTATGTTATAATTTATTTATTGTACGAAAGGAGGTATGAAAAATGACTGACAACGAACAGAGAGCTCATGATTTATCAGTTGCTTTGACAATGTGGAAGCTTGACCATATTAAGGAAACACTCAGAAAAGAAGATGCTGACGAAAACGGCAGAATCACTAAGAGAGTTGACGTTTACGCTTTATATAAGGGCGATTATGAAAACTTCCTTAAAAATCTCAACAGAGATTATCCTGGTATCGTCGTTGATGAAGATGCTGAATAAGCATTTCACAATACATAAAAACGGTTGATTTTTTTTTAAATCAGCCGCTTTTTATTTTTACGGCAAGCTGCTGCCTGCAATTTCAAATCCGCCAATTTGATGATTGTTATTTGCAGGGGCGAACTGTGTTCGCCCGTTTTGGTATGCTGTAAACCTATCGGGCGAACACAGTTCGCCCCTACAGAAACAATCATTGAAATTATCGTTGAACCATAATTTGGACGGCTACCAATGGTCGCCCATACAGAATAAAAAAGGAGAATTTCATATGAAATTCTCCTGATTATTTATATTATTCACTTACATATGGAAGCAAAGCAATATGTCTTGCTCTCTTGATAGCAGTTGTAAGTTCACGCTGATGATATGCACAAGTACCTGTTACACGTCTTGGAAGAATTTTAGCTCTTTCAGTCATGCATTTTCTGAGCTTTGCAACATCTTTATAATTAATAGTTTCAGCTCTGTCTACGCAGAATGAGCAAACCTTTTTACGAGGTCTTTTTGCACCACGTGGACTTCTTTCTCCTCTTTCCATGGAAAAATCCTCCTTTTTAAAAAATCTGATTAAAACGGGACATCTCCGTCACTTAATACTTCAAAGTCACTCAAATCACCAATCTGAAGTGATTCATTAGGCACTGACTGCGGCTGAGGCTGTACCGGTGCAGGATTCTGCGGCTGAGGCATCTGGTTCGGAGCCGGATAAGAATAATTATTATTCTGATTATATCCGCCGCCATAGCTGTTATTAGGGGCATAGCCATTATTGTTGCCGCCGTTTGCAGCATTTTTGGATTCACCGAAAGTAATGTTGTCTGCCTGAACATTCATATTATAATGTTTTACACCATTCTGGTCAGTATAATTATCATTTCTAAGGCTTCCCTCTACAATAATCATTCTGCCCTTTGAAAAATATCTGGCAACAAAATCAGCAGAAGCACGCCATGCAACTACATTTATGAAATCAGACTGTCTTTCGCCTGTCTGCTTGTCCGCATAAGGGCGGTTCACAGCAACTGTAAAACGGCATACTGATACGCCTGACGGAGTTTGTCTGAGTTCAGGGTCAGCGGTAAGTCTGCCCATGAGAATAACTTTATTAATCACGGAAATTCCTCCTCATGCTTTCACGGCTTACTTAACTGTAACCAGTGAACGAAGAACATTTTCAGTAATGTTGAATCTTCTTTCGAGTTCAGCCGGGAAATCTGTCTTTGCTTCAAAGCTGTAAATTACATAGTAACCGTCAGCTTCATCATTGATTGGGTATGCGAGCTTACGCTTGCCCCATTCCTCAACAGATTCAAGAACAGCATGCTTTTCAATTACAGATTTGAATTTTTCCACGAGTTCCTTAACAGCGTCTTCGCCTGAAGAAAGGCTGAATACTGCCATAGCTTCGTATTTTTCATTCAATTTTGCCATTCATATACACCTCCTTCTGGATTTCGCCCGCATATTCTATACACGAGCAAGGATAACAATAAAATTATAACAAATATAAAGGGATTTGTCAAGTATTTTATAAAAAAATATCAGACTGATGAGGTAAAAAGGATAAGTCCGAGAATCATCATAAGACCTGTCATAACAACAAGTTCAATCGCAAATGTTATAACTATTGCCCAGATATTAGTACCGCCCTTTTTCATCAGCACATAAACCATTTCAGTATCAGAACAGCTTCCTTCAAGGCTTTTTACCGATTTCACCGCAAATTTACAGTATATCCAGTTGGCAAGCATGGCTATTATAATTTTGAATGCAATTGTCAGGAAATTTGTAACATTAAGCACGGCTGAAAACATACTTGTCTGAGTTATCGCACTGTCTATCGTTGTCATAAGACCATTACTGCCTGTCAGAATATCCATCATTGCAGGCACTGAAAGCAGAGTAATTACTGCAAATGAAGCTGCTGCCCAGCCATACATTTTTCTGCCTGCAAAATAATAGTATGGAAACAGAAAACAAAGGAAATTAAATGAGATTTTCTTACCGGTTTTATTGAATCTTTTGAACATTGTAATATAATACGGAATATTATTGCGTACAAAATACGCTAATTTATACATTTTAACTCCGTCAATTTCCTCATCATCAATATTCATGCTTTCGCATACAGCTTTCTGGAGCGAATCATTCATATCATCAAGAATCTTTTTTTCATCATAAAGTGAAGCTCCGCAGCCTTCGCAGAAACGGCTTGACGGATTATTTTCATAGCCGCATTTTTCACATTTATATGGTTCTTCATAATCGTTTTTTTCGCTTATTTCAGGCTTCCAGCTTTCATGTTTCTGATGAAGTTCAGTATTTATGCATCTGCCTTCTTTTTTATAGCATTCCCTGTGATATGGAGTGCCGCATTCAGGGCATACTACAATATCATCAGATTCAGTAAATTTTTTACCGCATACTTTACATACGTTGCCTTTATAGTCCAAAGCAATACCTCCTTACAGTTATTTAAGACTGCATTATATAATAATATTATATCATAAAAATAATATTTTTCAATATTTATAAATAAATATTTGCAGTATCAGCTTTTTTATAGTATAATAAAAGATACAGCGAATTTACAGAAAGGAAATTATTTATTTATGCTTTTACTTGAAGAATTAAAGCTTGAACTGGCAGGCTACCGTCCAGAAATCAAAGAGCTTTCAGACGTTCTCGAAATAGACAAGGCAAAAAAAGAACTGGAGGAACTTCAGAAAATAATTGCCGCTGACGGTTTCTGGGACGACCTCGAAAATTCTCAGAAAATTCTCCAGAAATCAAAAAATCTTGAGAATAAAATAGAAAAATTCCAGAAACTTTCAGACAGTCTTGAAGATACTATAATGATGATTGAACTTTCAATCGAAGAAGGCGACGACAGCACATCTGATGACCTTAAAAAAGAAGCTGAAGACTTCAAACGTCATCTTGAGGAGGAAAAACTCTCAACTCTGCTTACCGGCGAATATGACAGCAAAAATGCTATTATAACATTCCATGCCGGTGCAGGAGGCACTGAAGCTCAGGACTGGGCTGAAATGCTCTACAGAATGTATAATCACTGGGCTGAACGCCATAATTTCAAGATAAAGCTGCTTGATTACCTTGATGGCGATGAAGCCGGTCTTAAAAGTGCGTCTGTTCTTATTGAGGGACTTAATGCATATGGTTTTCTCAAATCAGAAGCCGGCGTTCACAGACTTGTAAGAATCTCACCGTTTGACGCTTCCGGCAGAAGACATACATCATTTGCTGCGGTTGAAGTAATGCCTGAAATCGATGACAGCATTGAAATTGATATACGTCCTGAAGACCTTAAAGTTGACACATACCGTTCAAGCGGTGCAGGCGGTCAGCATATCAATAAAACTGAATCTGCAATAAGAATTACTCACCTTCCGACTGGAATAGTCGTTTCATGCCAGACTCAGAGAAGCCAGTTTCAGAACCGTGATTTTGCAATGAAAATGCTCCGTTCAAAACTTGTTGAAATAAAAGAACGTGAACATCTTGAAAAAATTTCTGATATCAAAGGTGCTCAGAAAGAAATTGCATGGGGTGCTCAGATACGCTCATATGTATTTATGCCGTATACCCTTGTAAAAGACCACAGAACCGGCTTTGAAAACGGTAATATCAATGCTGTTATGGACGGTGACCTTGACGGATTTATCAATGAATATCTCAAATCACTGTCACATGGCACTCTCAGCAAATAAAAAAATTTATGGGAATCCTTGAATATAAAGGGTTCCCATTTTTATATGCATATTCAAATCAAATCCGTATAAAATATATCCGAGGTGTTTTATATGGAAATAATAAAAATTATACTTCTGTCATTTTTCTCTGTTGCAGAACTTTTTATACTTACAAAAATAATGGGCAACCGTCAGATGTCACAGCTCAGTATGTTTGACTATATAAATGGAATAACAATAGGTTCTATCGCTGCTGAAATGGCTACATCACTTGAAACAAGCTTCTGGCACCCTTTTACTGCAATGATAGTTTATGCGGCTGTATCCGTTGCTATTTCATATGGTGCTTCAAAGTCAATAAAATTCCGCAAAATTATCAACGGAAAACCTCATATTCTTATGGATAACAGAAAGCTTTTCAGAAAAAATTTCTCTCGCTCCAAGGTAGACCTCAATGAATTTCTTACTGAATGCAGAAATCAGGGATATTTCAATATAAATGACATTCAGACCGCTGTTCTTGAAGCAAACGGAAAATTAAGCATACTTCCTGTAGCAGACAAGCGTCCTGTCAGTCCTTATGATATGAATATGAAGCTTCAACAGGAAAAAATGCCCGTCAATATCATTGTTGACGGACAAATAATGCATGATGAACTTAAACATTCAGGTAAAAATGATGTATGGCTTAAAAATCAGCTCGATATGCAGAATGTAAAACTTTCAGATGTATTTCTTGCATTCTGTGATGAAAGCAATAATTTAAGCGTATATACCAAAAATGAAAAATAAACTGTATTAACGCAAATTCGATGATAAAATTTTATGTAGGGGCGAACTGCGTTCGCCCGTTTGGGGTATGCTGTAAACCTATCGGGCGAACACAGTTCGCCCCTACGGAAACAATCATCAAATTTATGGTTTAACCATAATGATAATCTGCAAAAATTTATTGTGCAGTATGTTTTTTATGAATTATTGCTGAAATAATTCCGGCTGCAAGCAGAACTGCTCCGCATGATATTATAATTATTGCTTTTAAATTATCATCTGTGCATTCAACCATTTTATATTTGCAAAGATATTGTTTTGCCTCTGTATTGCCGTCATTTTCAAACCATTCTTCAGCCCATTCCATTACATTTGATTCTGCTTCAGACATTCTGACTTTTACATGAACAGGGTCACCTGTACTGTCGGTTTCACCGGTCAGATAATCCCATGACTGATTACAGAGTTTTTCTGTTTCAGCCTGATGATATGCTGTTTCAAATATACAGTAGCCCTCATATTCAGCATTTGAAACAACTATCAGATAATATGAACTTTTTTCATCTTTACTGCTCGCTATTATATCAAGAACCATATTTATATCGCCTTCAAATATTTCACCTGATTTCATTTCATCAATGCGGAAATCATTGAAATCTCCGGCAATATCTGAATATTTTATAATATTTAATACTCCGATTACAATTAAAATGATACCCATTGCCATAATGCAGGGGATAATTACCGAAATTTTTTTCATATCAGTTTTCCTTTGTTTTCATATATTCAATGAAATGCTTTGCGGCTCTCGGTGAGCGTCCGCTTTTTCTGAGAACGAATTTTTCAGCTTCTCTTACAAGTTCATCATGAGGAACATTAAGTCCGTACTGCTCTGCAAGACCTGTTACTATATCTATGAAATTCTTCTTGTCAGGCTTTGAGAAATTGACTGTAAGACCAAATCTTTCAGACAATGAAATAAGCTCCTGAACCGTATCATTATGATGTATGTCATCGCCGTCCCTGTCTGAAAAGGTTTCCTTTACAAGATGCCGTCTGTTGCTTGTGGCATATATAACTATATTTGAAGTTCTTGCTGATACTGAACCTTCAAGGATTGCTTTAAGTTCTCCGAATTCATCATCATCTTTTGCAAATGAAAGGTCATCTATAAATATAATGAATTTAAGAGGATTTATACTTAAACTGTCCATAATAAACGGAATTTCCCTGAGTTGTTTCTTTGAAATTTCAATTATTCTTAAACCTTTATCCTTATAGGCATTGGCTATAGCCTTTACTGTAGATGATTTTCCTGTGCCTGCATCTCCGTAAAGCAGAACATTGCTTGCAGGCTTGCCGCTGAGTAAAGCTTCTGTATTATCTATTACAGCTTTTCTCTCCAGTTCATAGCCTATCATATTTTCAAGCTTTATGCTGTCAGGATTTTTGACAGGAACAACAGCCCCGTTTCTGATTATAAACATATAATATTTTGCATAAATGCCATATCCATAGCTTTCGATATCAGCAGCACGCTTTGTATATTCAGCATAGAAATCAATATCTTCAGAAACACTCCATGCAGGAAGAAAATATGGTGTCTGCACATATTCGCCTGTTTCATGGTTATATGTCAGCATATCCTTTATTTTCTGCGGACTCATTGTTGATATTTCCTGAATTATACTGAGTTCATTTTTAAGGCATTCCTCAATATTTTTATCAGTATTCCTGTTCTGTGAATAGTTTACTATATAAAAATTTTCATCTTCAAGAATAAAATTAAGAACATATTCAGTAAAATTGCCGCCGTTTTTATACAGGGCATTTACAAATTTTGAATATCTTTTCATCTGAAATTCTCTTATAATTCCGTCCTCATTGCTGTATTCAATGCTGTCAAGCAGCTTTATAAACAATGAAAACACCTTATCTTTAAGCAAATCTCTGAAAATAACCAGTGAACTGGCTTTTATTATTAAATTCATATTAAAAACACTCTTTTCTAAAAAAATTAATATCCTACCATAAGACCATAGCTCTCGCAAAGGCGGCTGAGTCCATGATTATACCCTGCACCGACCATATTCATTTTCCATGACATATTATGTCTGTATATTTCAAGAAAAATAATCGTTGTTTCCATCATCAAATCCTCTGCGGTAAAGAAATATCGTATATTTCCTCTGCTTCTTATGCTTACAAACGGGTCTATGACTTTTGAAAAATTATCCCTTGAATTATTATTATAGATTGAATATGCAACAGATATTTTTTCAATATATGACGGAACTTTTCTTAAATCTATATCAACATCACTTACCTGACCGCTTGAATGCGGCTGAATTTTCACCTCGTAATCAGGTGATACCGGATTGCTGAAAAATATAAAATCATCATCATCAGGAACTATATTATCCCTGTTGAGCAGAAATACATACGGGTCAATATCCACCTGTGAAAGCATCTGACGGCAGTTAAACTCAATTTTTATTACATCATCTGCAATATCATCTATGTAGATACGCTGTCCCTTTCTTAACTGTTTCATGCCGGTTTTTTCGCTTCCGCTGATATTTGCCGCTGAAACCGCTGACGGTATCACTATATTTTTAAAATCTGTCGGAATATTTTTTTCCGCAGACGGTTCTTCTGCTCTGTAAAGCATATAATTCTGCTGTAATGCCGCATCAGCAAATGATTTGCCTGAAATATATATTCTTCTTCTGAATTTTGATTCAATAATTATCTCACCATATATAAAAACATTATGCTTTATCTTTTCAGTAGTCAAAGCTATAGTGTTCCTGCCCTCATGCAGAACTGACGGTGATATGCTTATACCTGAAATATCCGTTGATATTTTCGCTTCTGACGGTATATATATTTCAAATAAAAATGTATTTATATTATCAGCCTTAAATTCGCCAAGCGACAAGCTTCTCGGCATTATCCACTGAAATTCTTCTTTTTCAACGCCTTTTATGCGTCCTGATATCTCAACATTTTCAAAAACTGTATCCGGATAATATGAACATATACAATCCGATTCAGATTCAGGGTCTGTTATTTCAGCACGTATACCGCATATTTTAACTCCCTGTGAACGGATTTCAATAACTGAACCTTTATTATTCCACAAAGTTGTGGAATTTCCTTTTAAAATGCATGGTTTATCTATAATAACAGGACCTTTGAATTCACCTGAAGGCAGCTCGATATCATAGCCGCCTGAACTGATTATATCCTGAATATTCCGCATAGCTGCACCTCCGTTTTAACAATCAAAAAAACTGATATAAAAATCATATGAAATTTATACCACTTTTTAAAACTGTTTTATTTCTGATTATCGGGAACAGAATAAACTGCTCCCGATAACAGAATTTTAAAATATTATACGTTTACACCAAAGCTTCTGCAAAGTGCTTCAAGTCCGCCCTGATAACCGGCTGCAACTGCATTGAATTTCCATTCACTGCCTTTTCTATAGAGTTCGCATACTACTATTGCAGTTTCAATTGAAAAATCTTCAACAAGGTCAAAACGCAGAACGTCCTCTCCTGCCATATCATTTTCACTGCTTCTCTTTGCAAGTCTTACATATGCATTGGAAACCTGACCGAAATTCTGCTTTCTGTTCACTGCATCGTGAATAGTAACTGTAATAGCTATTTTACTTACATTTGAAGGTATTTTTGAAAAGTCGATAAGAATTACTTCATCATCTCCGTCACCTTCACCTGTAAGGTTATCGCCTGTGTGAACAACTGCTTCATTTCTGCTTACAAGATTGTTATAAAAAATGAAGTCCTCATCACAGTTTACCTTGCCGTTGTCGCCGAGAAGGAATGCTGCTGCATCAAGGTCAAAATCATAACCGCCGTCATACTTGTTTGTATCCCAGCCAAGACCTACCAGAGCTCTTGTCATACCTTTATCAAGACTTACTCTTTCACCTTTTGACAAACTTACTGCCATAATAAAAATCCTCCTTTATTTTTATCAGAGATATCTGTTCATAACCTGTGAAACGCCGTCATCATTAGTGCCTTCGCCTATTGCACTGAATTTCCATTCACCGTTGTGACGGTATATCTCACCAAATATCATAGCTGTTTTTCCGTCATAATTATCAGAAAGATTATATCTGCAAAGCTCCTGACCATTGTCAGCGTTAACAATTCTGATATATGCATTCTTTATCATTCCGAAATGCTGTCTTTTGGCAGTTGCCTGATAGATAGTTACTGTGATGACTACTCTTTCATAGACTGACGGCATATCCTGAAGGTATACCATTATCTGTTCATCATCGCCGTCACCGTCACCTGTGAGGTTATCACCCTGATGAATTACACAGCCGCTTTCATGACGCAGATGATTATAGAATACCACGTCATTTTTATTTGTGAGCTTTCCGCCTGCACGCAGAAGAATAGCTTCCGCATCACAGTCAATAGTCTGTGTACGGCTGAAAAATCCTGTTCTTTTTGCTGCGTCCCAGCCAAGACCTACTATAAGTCTTTTAAGACCTGCATTTCCTTTTGTGAGGTCAACTTTCTGACCTTTCTGAAGATTAACCATAAAATTATACCTCCTTTGTATTTTAACACCAATTTGATGAATTGTTTGTGTAGGGGCGACTATTGGTCGCCCGCTATGGGATTTTATTTCTTACAGAATGATTTTCTGATAAGGTCAACCGGTATAATTGAAATTGACATTACAAGAATAACTAACCATTCGATAAGGTCAAGACCATGACAGCGGAGAACTGAACCTCCGAGATATGTCATTATTATCTGTACAACGGCTATAATTCCAAGTACTTTAAGGAATCCTTTGTTGCCCTTGATATTGTCAAAAAGATTGAACTGTTCTGTTCTTGCATTGAATGCGTTGAATACAGCTGTAAAGATGAAGAATGCAAAGAATGCTGTTCCAAGCTCAAGAAATTCCGGCTGACTGAGGTCTGGTATATGGAAAAGCTTGTCGCCGAAATCATAGTTTTCTACAAATACCTTCTGAAGCGGTACGAATGTAAGCAGAAGTATTCCGAGTATAAACATCCATGCAGCACCTGTTATAATACTGCTCCACATATATTTGTTTACAATCTGTTCATCACGCTTTTTAGGCTTTTCCTTCATAAAGCGTCTGAGAGCCGGTTCGCCGCCGAATGCAAGAGCTGCAAGAGTATCCATTACGAGGTTTACCCAGAGAATCTGGATTACTGTAAGCGGATTGTCTATTCCGATAAGCGGACATACGAATGAAATAAGAACTGCTGAAACATTGATTGTCAGCTGGAAGATTATGAATTTTCTTATGCTGTTGAAAATTGTGCGTCCGTAAAGTATAGCCTTGTCTATGGAGCTGAAATTGTCATCAAGGATAACTATATCGCTGGCTTCCTTGGCAACTTCTGTTCCTCCGCCCATTGCAAAACCAACATCGGCTTTTTTAAGTGCAGGAGAGTCATTTACGCCGTCACCTGTCATACCTACAACAAGGTCTTTTTCCTGAGCGAGTCTTACAAGACGGCTCTTGTCTGTCGGCAATGCTCTTGCGATAACTCTTATATCAGCAAGACATTCTTTTATTTCATCATCAGACATTTTCTGAAGTTCATCAGATGTGAATATTCTGTCTGTATCATTTTTAAGCAGACCGGCTTCCTTTGCGATAGCAACAGCTGTATCTTTTCTGTCGCCTGTAATCATTACTACCTGTACGCCTGCACCCTGAACTTCCTTTATAGCTGTTACTGATTCAGGACGGACTTCATCACGGATTCCTACAACACCGATAAGAGTCCATTCTCCTTCAGGGAGTGAATCCTCTCCGAGAGCTTCATCTGCTGTGGCAAGAGCAAGAACTCTGATAGCACGGTTTGCAAGCTCATTGATTTTATTATCAAGATTTGAAGCTGTATCAAATTTCTGCTTTTTGCCGTTTTCATCAAAATAGTATTTACATTTCTGAAGAATTTTTTCAGGAGCTCCTTTTATAAGAGTACAGTTATATTCTCCGCTTACCTGAGTAGCAGAATATTTGTTTGTACTGTTGAATGGTATTGAAGCAACCTTCTTTACAGCTGCTGATTTTTCAGCTCCGCCTGTATCAAATCCAAGAACAGCCTTTTCAGTAGCATTTCCGCCTATTACCTTGCCGTCAGATGATATAACAGCATTTGTATTCTGATGAATTGCAGTTGCAAGAAGCTTTCTGAGTTCTCCCTTTACATCATCAGCCTTTGAATATTCATTGACAGCTCCGTCAAGGAATGTTACAACTTCAAGCTGACCTTTTGTTATAGTACCTGTCTTGTCGCTGAAAAGAATATTAAGGCTTCCGGCAGTTTCAATACCTGAAACTTTTCTTACAAGAACGTTGTCTTTAAGCATTTTGCTCATATTCATGGCTGATACAAGGGCTATCATAAGAGGGAGTCCCTCAGGAACTGCCATTACTATGATGATTACTGCAAGCATTACACCGTCAACTACTGCCTGAATTGTTTTGATAGCATCAAGTGCACCATCAACGAATACTGTTCCGTTTACAAACTGCATTATAATGAATGCGATAGCTATTGCAACGCCGCCGATATAGCCGAATTTGCTTATGCCGTTTGCAAGCTTGCTGAGTTTTACTTTAAGAGGACTGTCACGTTCATCGTCCTGCTGGAGTTCGCTTGCAATCTGACCGTATACTGATTTGTCGCCTACTACTGTTACCTGCATAACAGCGTTTCCGGAACAGACTACTGAACCTCTGAACACCTTGTATTTATTAAGGAAATCCATTGTTTCATCTGTATCCTTATAATCATCAGGAACAGCAATTTTCTTTGCTTCCTTGGCTTCACCGTTGAGAACTGACTGGTCAACTTTAATATCACCGTCAACAAGGATACCGTCCGCAGGAATCTTATCTCCTGACTGCAAAAGCAGACAGTCGCCCACAACGATATCATCTATCGGTATTTCTTTTATCTCATTGTTTCTGTAAACCTTGCAGGTTATTCTTGAAGCTTCTTCCTGGAGCTTCTGGAAAGCATTTTCATTTCTGTATTCAGAAAATGTTGATACAAGAGTCGCAAGCAGTACAGCAAGTGCAATACCTACAGATTCATACCATTCAGCTTTTCCCATAAATGCAAATACTACATTGATAACAAGTGCGACACAGAGAATTTTTATCATCGGGTCGCCGAAATTTCCTTTAAGCTTGTCCCAGAAAGATTCTGTCTGAACCTCGCTTATCCGGTTATCACCGTATTTTGCCTTGGATTCCTCTGCCTGTTTGTCAGTTAATCCGAAATTCTTCATATAAATTAAAAACCCCCTTGATTTTTTTATGTTTTAATAACAGACACTTCTGCAAGCATTCCCTTGTTTTCGCTGGAAAGCCTGAAAGCTGTGCCATTTTCGAGACATATAGCCTGTTCAGCCGGAACTATATTGCCGTTAGGCGAAATCATTCCCTTTACATTCTTGTTGACAAGCAGCCATTTTCCATTGTAATTGCAAATATATGCCTGCATTGTCTTATCTGATTTTTCATCAGGAAATACATTGCTGAATATATGCCATTTTCCAAGCGGCGTATTATTTTCAGCAATCATCTCACCTGTTTTAAACCACTGACCATTATGCCCCCTGCTCTGGGTGCAGAATCTTATTTTAAGGAATTCCCTGTCAGTAATTCTTGTACCGCAGTACGGGCATACAGGTTTATTTTCATCGTGAAGCACAAACCATCTCTGCATACATGAAGGATTTGAACATGAATGAAGCAAATCCCATGTCTTTACCAGTCCCATTTCCCATTCCATAGCGGTAGGTCTTAAATCAGGCTCATGAAGCCCGTCCACAAATGCACGGATAAAAAGTTTTTCAAGATAAGGCCCTAAATCCTTTATGGTAACTTTAAGGTCATTGGGTCTGTTTGAGGTGTCATATGGATTTTCAATGAATGTAGCCTTTTCACCGAGTCCTAAATAATCGTCCTCCTCCGCTTCGGGAGAATAGATTTTAGGCCCCATAAGCGGATGACGGCAGAACATATATTCATATATAAGCACGGGAAGCGAATGCAAATCCGTATAGAGTGACGGATATTTTCTCTTTTCATGCGACTGACCGAGAGTTGAAAGTACTTCCGGAGCAATATATCCCCTTGTTCCTATGACCTCCGGCGGGAAAAGTCCCGGCACTACGAGAGAATCTATATCTATTACCACACATGAACCTGTTTTCGGGTCGATAAGCACATTGTTGAATGAAAGGTCTGAATGTGCAAGTCCTGCCTGATGCATACGTCTTATGCTTCTTGCGAGCATTATTGATATCTGCATCATAGTTCTTAAATCTCCGAGTTCGGCTCTGTTCAGATATTTTCTGTTCTTGTTGGTAAACCAGTTGCTTTTCTTATCCTTTCCGGCAAGCTTTAAAACATCTGATGAAGCTGAACTGAAAAAGAAATTTTTAGGATATGTAGGGCACACTATTCCAAATTCAGGATAAACGACTATTCCGA
Source organism: Ruminococcus sp. UBA5884 (assembly GCA_002431975.1). Taxonomy (GTDB): domain Bacteria; phylum Bacillota; class Clostridia; order Oscillospirales; family Ruminococcaceae; genus UBA5884. The sequence continues at coordinate 8,294 of DJFA01000104.1, read as the reverse complement.
CAGGCCAGCAGAAACATTTTGAAAAATATTCCGCTGTACGTTCATCATTACCCTTAGCACCGCCTCTTAGTTCTGAAACTGTCGGATTATATCTTCCGATTATCGCTTCAATACGTTCTCTTATGAGAGGATTTGCGGCGGTTTTTGAATCATTGAAAAACTGGACTACATAGCTTTTGTCAGGTGAAAAATATGTATGTTTCATTCCGCCTCTCGGAGGATTATCAGTTACTATATAGTCAACTTCTGTTCCGTTGGCAAGAATAGCTTTTGCAAGTCTGTCCATTATTCATCAGCCTCTGTTCCCTGACAATGAGCAGACAACGAGTGTCCTGTCATCAAAAGAACCTCTTTCAACATAGTTGTCAAGCCATATTTTAAGCTTTTCCTCTCCTGACAGATTATCCGCACTTAGTTTTTTGCGGTCGAGCCATGTTTTAAGCTGTTTTTCACCTGAAATATTATCTGCTTTTCTAAGTTTTTCACGGGCAGCATTTATAACTGCACTGTTCTGCCAGAGGTCTTCAGTGCTTATGCCGCAGGACTGTGCAATTTCTGATGAATAGTTTATGGCTATTTCAATATTGTTGTCATTTACCCACGGATATGAAACAGGTTCAGGTATACGGCTTATTATATCATTATCAGCTTTTTTATCAGGATTATCTCTGACAGGTATTATATTATTGAGCTGAAGGTCAGTATAAAGCCTTGAAAGCTGTGAGGCATTCGGATAATAATCATCTGCAACGCCATCAGTCATTATGAGTATATCAGATATTTTTCTTCTTGCGATTCTGGTTCTGCCCATAAGAGTTTCCCTGCGTTTCATTGATTCTGATGTAAGGAAATCAGTTTCTCCGGCAAATGCACCTCCGTCAGCTTCTCCGAGCAGTTTTACCGCTTCGCTGCATGGCATAAAGCTGCTTACTGCGGCAATCATTCCGTCACCTATCTGACATGATATTACAAACTGTTCATCATTCACCGGAACAGTAATCATAAGCAGCAGAGTTGCTGAAAAATCCCTGACATTCATATCACGTTTAAGAAATTCAAGATATTCATATCTGCTTTTTCTCTCTTCAAATGCATTCTGCACCGCATCATATGCAGCTATTACAGACTGCTGGATTATATCAGCGAATACTCCGCAGCCGTTCATAAATTCAGGAGAATTAAGCGGAGCAGATATATTTTCTATTGTTTTCTCATAATTTCCGTCTGAATGCAGCTTCATGACAAGCTTTTCAGCCGCTTCAACAGCAGCCTTGCATGAAACCTTTGCACCTATTCCTGAAAATTTCTTTGAGCCTGCACCGTCTGAAACTGCGATAACTGCGATTTCTCCGATATCTCTCATTTCAAACCAGTCATCACGGTCAGAGCCGTCATGCTTATGTTTTTTTCCTCTGACACTTGCACCGATTATATCGGCATACGGCAGATGGATAGAATTTATGATATATTCTTCATTTGTTTCAGGCTCATCAGGATTTACAGGCTGATATTTCCAGAGTGATGCGGTATGCTGAGTAACCTCTGTATTTGAAAGAGGCTTTTTCTCATCGACTTTATCCGTATCAGCGGTTTTTTTATTATCCTGATTTTCTGCAACTGATTTTTCATCATCAGAATTATTATCTGGTACAGTGCCTTCAGTATCAGCATTATTTTGAACAGAATTTTCACTGCATTCAGGAATATTGCTGATATTGGGGATTATCCTGAAATTCTTCCGGAAAAATTCACTGAATGAATCCTTGTCAAAAATCTTTCCGTTTTCTATTTCCTCAATAACAGCGTCCATTGTTTTACTGTCATCAATACTTTTTCTGATAAATTCAACAGATTCATCAGGAAGTCCGATATTTTTAAGAGCTTCACACAGATTTTCCATACTGCTGAAAGCCACACCTCCTTGATATTACGGAACTATTACAAATCCCTGCGGCGGAGGCGGAAGTTCAATTGCACCGCCCGGTTTTGCGTCAAGGCTGTTTGATGACATCTTTATAGAACCGGATACCCATGCAAAGAACTGTGAAAGGTCGCCGGCTGAAAGTGTATTCATCATGACAACGCTGTCTGTTATCTGTTTAAGTACTCTTGTATCAGCTGCCGCACCTGCTGCACAGGCAATTATATTTGCAGGCTTTGAAGCTTTAAGAGCTTCTGCTGCCGGCTGCCAGTCATCAGTAGGAGCACCGTCTGTAAGTATGAATACGAGAGGTTTCCAGTCGCCTTTCTGTTCAGCGGTGGATTTTCTTACCTCTCTGCTTATGCAGTCTGAAAGCAGTGTGAGTGCTTCGCCGAGAGATGTTACTCCGCTTGCACTGAGCTGCGGTTCTTTAAAACTCATAAGTTCTGTGAGAGGGCATACCTGAACGGCATTGCTTGCAAATGTTATAACTGAAAGATATGCGGTTTCAAGTGCCTGAGGGTCGCTTCTCAGCTCCATAAGCAGAGCCTTCATTCCCTGTTTTACGGCTTCGATAGGTTCGCCTGTCATTGAGCCTGAACAGTCAAGCAGCAGATAGACAGGCAGTCTTCTTGTAAAATCAGACATAATTTTTTTAATCTCCTTTTCTTATTTTTTGTTAATGCAAATCTGCATTATTATATATAT
>DJFA01000104.1:0-5482 GCA_002431975.1 Ruminococcus sp. UBA5884 | reverse complement strand
TTTGTTAATATTTTATCATAAGCATGGCGTTTGGTCAAGCATATTTTTATTATATCTGACAATTAATTGACATAAAGAAATTTATGTTATATAATATTTACATAGCATTTATAGAAAGGACTGATAAAAACAAGATGGGAAGTTCATCAGACGGTTTTATCAGAATTCTGCACTGTGCCGACGTGCATATCGGTGCACAGAATTATTATCTGAGAACCAAGGCAAAACAAAGATGTGCCGAAATTCTCATGACCTTTGAGAAAATCGTGAATATCTGCAAAAATGAACATATCGAACTTATGCTCATTGCAGGCGACCTTTTCGACAGCAATCATATCGAAAATTCATCGCTCAGACAGGTAAAGCATCTTCTCGCCTCAATACCTGAAACATTTGTTGCAATATCCGCCGGAAACCATGACTATATCACATCTGATTCCCCGTATGTCACCTCAAAATGGCCTCCGAATGTACATATATTTGCAACATCAATGGAATCCGTAACCGTTCCCGGAAAAAATGTCCGTGTATGGGGCTGTTCATTCCCTACTCCGTATATAGAAAATTCCCTTATCAGAAATATTCATGTTCCTGATGACGGATATATCAATATTATGGTAATGCACGGCGAATTTGTTTCCGAAAACCAGCAGAGCAGATACAACCCTATAACAAAAAGCAATCTCGCATACTGCGGCATGGATTATGTCGCTCTCGGCCATATACATCAGTCTTCATCAATACATCAGGCCAACCGCACATTCTTTGCATATTCCGGCTGCCCCGAAAGTCAGGGATTCGATGAAACCGGTCTTAAAGGAGTCTATACCGGTCTTGTTTCAAAAGGCAGCTGCAACCTCACATTCAGACCTGTTCAGAAACGTATCTATATTACTATGCAGTCAGATGTCACCGGTCTTAAAAGTCAGGACGAAATAATCAATGCCGTACACGAAAAAATGAAAAATAATTATGGTGAGAATTACAGGGAAAATATTTATCGTGTAACCTTTACCGGAACTCTCCAGACCGCTTTCCCTACAGACTTTATTCAGATTGAAATGAAGCTCTCTGAGGAAATTTTCTTTATTCAGGTCAGAAATTATACACGCCCTGATGTAAACCTTGATGAACTCGCCTCGGAATTTACCCTTAAAGGCATTTTCGTCAGAAAAATGCTACAGCAGATGCATTCTGCTCCCGACCCCATCACAAGAAACAATTTGGAAAAAGCTCTTTATCTCGGATTAAGTGCGTTTGAGGGTGAGGTTAAATATTATGAAAATTAATCAGATAAATATTGACGGATTCGGTAAACTCCGTGACTTCCATATCGATTTCAGAAACGGCTTCAACATAATCTATGGCAAAAATGAAGACGGAAAATCCACTCTCATGGACTTCATAAAAATGATGTTCTATGGCTCGCCTGCCTCAAAAAGAGATGAGATTTTAAGAAATCCAAGAAAAAAATACCTCCCCAAGGACGGCGGCTCAATGGGCGGCAATATCGTCTTTGAAAATCAGGGAAAATCATACCGCCTTGAACGTGCTTTCAGTGGCTCAAATTCCAGCGATAAAATAAATCTTTATAATCTTACTGACAATGTTCAGATGCCTGTTCCGGCAAAAACTACCATAGGTCAGATGTTTTTCGGATTCAATGCCTCTGCTTTTGAAAAAACTTTCTTTATAAATCAGATTGGCTCTCCTATAAACGATGATGATGAGATTAATCAGCGTCTTGCAAACCTCAATTCAACAGGAGATGAATCAATCTCTTCCCAGAAAGTACGTTCAAGACTCCTTTCTGCCAAAGAAAGCTTTAAGTCACAAAGCGGCAAAATCGGCAAGCTCGACCGCAGATACGCAAAACTCCACGAATTTGAACAGCTCCTCGAAAAAGAAAAAAATGATGAAACCGAAAAATCCAAAATGATGAAACAGTCAAGGGAGCTTTCCAATAAAATCAAAAATTATGAGGAAACCTATAAAATCGCTGTTGACAAAATCGATACACAGGAAAAGCTTGCCCGACTTGAACGCCTTAAAACTATTGCATCATATAAACAGATTCTTGACGACCTCAACAGACAGCTCGCAGAAAAAAAATCAAGCCTTACTTCAGGAGATTTTACTGCCGACCCCAAATTTGTAAGCGGTTGTGAGGATATCCTCGAAGTTCTCAAAAAATATGAACAGAAACGTATCAGCATGAAATCTGAATACGAAAGACTCTGCACCGACCTTAAAAATTATTCTGACGGATTCGTAATCGAAAACGAAAAAAAAGAAGTTGCAGAAATTCAGAAAAAAATTATGCATATGTCTCTCGAAATCAGAAATATCAATGATGAAATATCTTCTGTACGCTCAAAAACTACTGTTCTTCAGGAAAAACTCAAAAATGCTGAAATAGATTTTCATCTTGCTGAAAGCAATTTCCGTTCAGTCGAAAGTATCAATAAGCAGAAAATTCTCCTTGCTGAACAGCAGCTCCATGCAGCCTCTATTCCGAAAGCTATGCCAAAAGATGAACAGAAAGATGATAATATTGATATCAATAAAAAATATCTTGTTATAACATTTGCTGTTCTTATGCTTTCAGTATTCGCTGCTGTCGAAATTCATCCCGCTTTCATATTTGCCGCATCAATAGCAATATTTACTTCAATAAAAGCTCTCAATATCGGCAAAAAACGTCAGAAAGACAAGCCTTTTGAATATGTCAACCATGTTGAAATCGCAAAGTATACTGAAAATCTTCAGAGAGTAAGAAATAATGCTGATGAAGAAAAAACTATCGCAAAAAATAATATAGACAGTGCTAAAAAACGTGTTGCTGATTTCAGAAACGATATTTCAAAAATGAAATACAAAATACCTGAACTCGAAAACACAAGAACTGAAACCGAAAACCTTATTTCTCAGCTCAGTAAGGATAAGGCTGAACATGAAATTAAAATAGCTGAGGCAATTTCATCTGTAAACACAAAAAAAGAACAGATTAACTATATCAGCTCGGAAATTTCCTCTATTGAAACAGAACAGAATAATGTTATGCGTAAACTCCTTGCTGAATTTCGCAAATATAAATATGTTGAAAATATCAATGAATTTTATATACAGCTCAATAATCTTAAATCTACTTTTGAAGATATCTACAGACTTCAGATAAAAATTGAAAGCCATAAACAGACTGAACCCCCGAACGATAAATTTTCTGCTGCCCAGACTTATTCACAGATTCAGAATCTTGAAAAAATGCTCTGCGAAAAAAATAATGGCAAAATGCCTGAAAAAATTGATGATGCAGATATCGAAAAACTTAAATCACAGACTTCTGTTCTCCTTAACGGCATAAACAGCTGTAAGGAAAATTTTGCTAATATCAATGCTATCATGAAAACAAAATTCAAGGACAGTATGGGTATAAGCCATATCGAACATGAAATAACTCTTATTAAAAACGAAATTCAGGATAATGAACTGTATTGCAATAATATTGATACTGCTCTTAAATATATTGATGAAGCTTCTGCTGAAATACATCAGAATTTCGGTTCAGCTCTCAATCTCAAGACTGCTGAAATATTCAAAAAACTTACCGGCGGAAAATATGACAGCGTTATCGTTTCATCTGATTTCAATATTGCAGTCAAAAACAAGGACTCTATTGTTGAATGGCAGTATTTAAGCAGTGGCACTATAGACCAGGCTTATTTTTCTCTCCGTCTTGCTGTTGCTGATATGCTTTCCGAAAAGGATAATTCAATGCCTATTCTTATAGATGACGCATTTTTACAGTATGATGATGTGCGTACAAAACAGGGTCTTGATTTCCTTGATGACTATTCTGAAAATGCACAGATAATATTCTTCACCTGTCATGGTCATCTTATAGATATGGCTGTAAATCAGAAACTCAATGTAAAGGTAAACAGAATTTCAAATCAATAAAACAAAAAACAAAACAGGCAACCTTTAATTATAAGGCTGCCTGCATTTTTTTACTGTTCAAAAGCAGATGGATTTTTTTCGTATTCTTCAATAACGCCTTCCATGAATGCATCAAATTCTTCCGGATATTTATCACGGTATTTTTCAAGGTAATCAGGCAATGAACCATCTTCCTGATAATCCTCAACTATTGATGGGAGGTCTTCCTGAAAACGTGTCATATCGTTTGCTATCGGGCCTAATGCAACTATTACGCCCACTGATACAACAAGTGCAACGATTGACATTATAAGGCTTGCTATGCCCATACCCTTGCCGTTTTTCTTTGCGGCAAGAACTATTATTGAAATAATGAGTCCTGCGAGTCCGAAAGGTATTGCTATACAGTAACAGAGTCCGCCTATCAATGCGATTATTGAAAGAACAAGACCGACTATTGCAAGAGCCTTGCTGCCTTGTTTCTGTTCATCAGGAACTCCGCTGTACTGATATGGATTATTTGTCTGCTGCATAAAAAAGTTCTCCTTTTGTTTCATTTAGAAGTCGATTTTTTCAAGCTCATCAAGATTATATGGTGTACGCTGATATACGCAGTAGTTAAGCCAGTTTGAAAACATGAGATTTGCATGGCATCTCCATTTGAAAACCGGCTGTTTTGTGACATCATCATCAGGAAAATAATTATATGGAATATCTATATCAAGACCTTTTTCAACATCTCTGAAATATTCCTCTGCAATAGTTTCCCTGTCATATTCTGAATGTCCCGTAATGAAGTACTGTCTGCCGTTGCGGTTTGCAACTATGTATATTCCTGAAATATCTGAAGATGACAATATTTCAAGCTTTGGAATTTTTTCAATATCCTCACGTCTTATCTCGGTATGTCTTGAATGCGGCACAAGAAATTCCTCATCAAAGCCTTTGAGGAGCTGTGATTTTTTACGTTCAACCTTATGCGGAAAAATTCCGAACATTTTTTTGTCAAGCTGATATTTCGGTACGCCGAAATGATAGTAAAGTCCTGCCTGAGCACCCCAGCATATATGAAGGGTTGAAAAAACATTGGTTTTTGACCATTCCATGATATCGCAAAGTTCCTGCCAGTAATCGACCTGTTCATATTCAAGCTGTTCGACAGGAGCACCTGTAATAATCATGCCGTCATATCTGTTATTTTTTATTTTTTCAAATTCGGTATAGAAATTGCTCATATGTGTAAGAGGAGTATTTTTTGAAATATGAGATGTAACGTGCATAAGTTCAATATCCACCTGAATCGGAGTATTGCTTAAAAGCCGCATTATCTGAGTTTCAGTAACAATTTTTTTCGGCATAAGATTAAGGATAATTATTTTAAGTGGTCTTATATCCTGATGTTCAGCTCTGTCATTTGCCATAACAAATATATTTTCATTTACAAGAGTCGTATATGCCGGCAGCTCCTGTGATATTTTTATAGGCATTGCTTACACCTCATTTCAGTAATAATTATAACGCAAATTCGACAATAAAATTTTAT
>DJFA01000063.1 GCA_002431975.1 Ruminococcus sp. UBA5884 | reverse complement strand
TCAGTAAAATCTGATGTGCTGTTTTTTTATTGCAGCAAAATTTTAGATTGTTTTTTACACATTCTGTAGGGGCGACCATTGGTCGCCCGCCTGAATTATGGTTAAAACATAAATTCAATATTTGTTTCTGGTATGAAAAATCATTGGTTGACAGATAAAATCATTGATAAACCATAACGGGCGACCAATGGTCGCCCCTACAGAACCAATTTGTATATCATTTAATCCTAATTTCAAATGAACGAATTACAGAAAATAATCATTGAATTGGCGTTTTGTTATGGATTTCCCTGCTGTACTTGACATTTACTATATGCAGTGGTATTATATTTTGTGTAAACTCTTAACCTTAACGCTGATTTGACAATAAAATTCTATGATTTGAATCAGGTATTTCCCTGATGTTTTGTAGGGGCGAACTTTGTTCGCCCGATAGGCAAACGGGCGAACAAAGTTCGCCCCTACATCGGATTTGACAATATAATTGCCATAATTTTATATCTGCTGAACCGGCGTATATTCATATTTATAAAGGAGGCTGCAATGCAGGAAATAATTCTCGTAAAATATGGTGAAATGGCTCTTAAAGGGCTTAATAAAAATACATTTGAAGACATTCTTCTGAAAAATATCAGACGCCGTCTTAAAGGTACAGGAAAATACACATACAGTAAACATCAGTCTACTGTTTATATAATTCCGGAAAATGATGATGCTGATATAGATGAAGCTTTTGAACGCCTTACAAAAGTATTCGGTATTGCTTCAATATGCAAAGCCGTAGCTGCCCCGAAGGATTTTGATGCCATTGCACAGAAAACTATTGAGTATCTTAATGATACGCTTTCATTTGCTGAAACTTTTAAAGTTACTGCAAAACGTGCAGATAAAAGATTTCCGATGAAATCCCCTGAAATATGCAGGGAACTCGGAGGCATTCTGCTTGAGAATTTCAGCAATCTTTCAGTTGATGTAATAAACCCTGAAGTTACTGTTACAGTTGAAATCCGTGATGAATATGCATATATCCATTCACAGAAAGTTCAGGGTGCAGGCGGTCTGCCTGTCGGAAGCAGCGGAAAAGCCATGCTTCTCGTTTCAGGAGGCATTGACAGCCCTGTTGCCGGCTATATGATGGCTAAAAGAGGTATCCATATATCAGCTGTACATTTTGTAAGTCCGCCGTATACCTCAGACAGAGCAAGGCTTAAAGTTGAACAGTTATGCCGCAAGCTTACCCCATACTGCGGTACTATAGCTTTTTTCTGTGTTCCTTTTACCGAAATTCAGGAAGCTATAAAGGATAACTGTCCGTCTGAATTTTTTACTATTATAATGAGAAGATTTATGATGAGAATTGCCCAGAAACTCGCTCAGAAAGATGAATGTCTTGCACTTATAACAGGGGAGAGCATTGGTCAGGTTGCAAGTCAGACATTGAAAGCTATGGCTTGTACTGATGCGGTATGTGAAATGCCGGTTTTCCGTCCTCTTGCCGGAATGGATAAAACTGAAATAATTTCAGTTGCAAGAAAAATTGATACATTTGAAACATCAATTCTGCCTTATGAGGACTGCTGTACGGTATTTACCCCTAAACACCCGAAAACAAAACCCGATATTTCAGATATCGAAAAGGCAGAATCTGGATTTGATTTCAGCCAGATGCTTGAAAAAGCTGTTGAAAATACAGAGCTTGTACTGATAAAGCCTGATTTCAACTGTTGAAATGTGACATAATTATGCAAAATCTGCATATAAAATTTGTGGAAAGAGAGAAAAATGTGAGAAAAAACGAATCAGAATTTGTACAGTCTGCCGAAAGATACCGCCAAAATCTTGACATACTGGCCTCAAAAGTGGTAAAATTATTGTTATCAGGTAATCTGCATATAGCTACAGCTGAAAGCTGTACGGGCGGATTGCTTTCAGAACTTATAACATCAGTGCCAGGTGCGTCAGATGTCTTTGAACTTGGAATATGTTCGTATTCTGACAGAATAAAGCACGAAATCCTCGGCGTTCCGGATGAAGAACTCGAAAAATTCGGTGCTGTAAGCAGTCAGGTCGCTGTTTCAATGATAAGAGGCATAAAACGTCTTTCATCTGCCGATATATGTGTATCAGTAACCGGTATCGCCGGCCCTTCGGGCGGTACTCCTGATAAACCGGTGGGAACTGTATATACCGCTTTTTCTTACGGAAACAGAGAATTTTCAAAACTGCTCAGACTTTGCGAAAATGGTGAGTGCAGCAGAGATATTATCAGATTACGCACCGCTGAGTATGTATTTGAAACCGTGGAACAGTTACTGATGGAGGAAGTTCAATAAAATGGCTGGAAAATCTAAAAAAAGAAAAAAGAAAAAACAAAACGCTTTCGCATCTGCTATGGGTTCAGTTTTCCCATGCAAAGGTGATGGTGCTTTTGAAGTCATCAGAAAACTCGTTTTTCTGATATCAATTATTGTTTTTGCCGTGTGTGCATACCTCTTGTTTGAGTATTTCTATGAAAATTATCAAAACCGTCAGCTTTATGATGATATCGCAGACGTTTATGATGCGGCAGAAATTCAATATGAACCCGATAACGATGAGTCAGACGGAATACAGCTCCTCCCCGGTGCTGTTGATTTGCTGGCTATTAACCCTGATACTGTCGGGTACCTTAATATTCCGGGTACAACTATCAGTTATCCGGTTGTACAGAAAAAAACTGAAGCAGAAAGTCAGTACTATCTGCATATAAACTTTATGAACGAAGAGGCAAAAGCCGGTGCTATATTCCTCGACTGGAGAGATACCTTTGATGCTTATGACCAGTCGGACAACCTTATCGTTTATGGCCATGATATGAAAGATGGTTCAATGTTCGGCACTCTCAGGAACTATAAAAAAGATGATTTCGTTACCTTCTATAAAAATCACCCGATAATCGAATTTAATTCAAACTATGAAGAGGGAAAATATAAAATTTTCGGATGCTTCATCGCAGATGCGGACTATTCGAGAAATGATGTCTTTGAATACTATAACTATATCGACCTCCTCACTGAAGATGAATTTTATGACTATGTAAACAATGTCAAGAGAAGAACTCTTGTTCTCAATGATGTTGATGTAAAATTCGGTGACAAGCTCCTGACACTTTCAACCTGCAGTCAGGAATTCAGTAATTCAAGATTTGTTGTCGTTGCAAGAAAACTGCGTGACGGCGAATCACTTACAGAAGGTACTGAAAACAGCTGGAAAAATCCTAATCCGCTTATGCCGGATGTATGGTACAGCTTCAGAACTCACGAATCATATGACCCCGATGCGGAATTTATTCCGTACGGCTGATAGAAAAAGAACAAAAGGACAAGAGAATCATGGACAGAAATAAGAAAATTATAATGATTTCAGCAATTTCAGTGCTGGTCATTGCCTGTATCGCAGTTTATGTGTTTGTTTTCGGTCGGGAAAAGGAAACTGCTCCTGAAGTCACAGTGACTGAAACAGTCGCTGAAACCACAGTCCCCGTTACCGAAACAGAAGCTCCCGAAACTACTACCGAAGAGCCGGTGTATGAGTATCACAGCGGTCTTTACCTGAAAGCTCAGGAAGCCCATAAAATCAATTCCGATGTTGTAGGCTGGCTGAGAATAAGCGGTACCAATGTTGATTATGCTATTCTTCAGGCAGATGACAACGATTTCTATATGAACCGTGATATCAATAAGAATTATTCACAGGACGGTTACATATTTATGGACTTCAGAAACGTTTTCGGCGAAAATGAAGACCTCAATTCAGATAATCTGCTCATATACGGTCACAATATGGCTAACGGCTCAATGTTCAATACAATGCACCGCTATAAAAAAAGCGGCTTTTATCAGGAAAATCCCTATGTTGAAATAAGTTCACTTTATAAGGATTACCAGTATAAAATCTATACCTGCATACTCGCAAACGGTGCGGCAGGTTCGGATTTTGAATTCTGGAATTATGTCAACTTTCCGATGGAACAGTCGGGTAATGCTGAGGCGGAATTTAATGATTTCAAATCAAAGGTCGATTCCCATGCTATATTTAAAACAGGCGTTGACTTGAAATTCGGAGATGATATCCTTTCGCTCTCAACATGCAACTCAGGAAGCTCTACTGACCATACTCGTTTTGTTACTATTGCAAGACGTGTCCGCAACGGCGAAGACCCGGGTGCCGGAACGGCTGAATGTGTGATGAAATAAAAAAACGTCCCGATTTTTAAGGACGGAATTTTAAAATGGAGTTTTTTATTATGAATGAAAAGATACCACTGAAAAGTATCGCCCTCGGAATAGCAGTTACTGTCGCTTCAGGACTGTTCGTTTCAATGGCTGGTATGGTCGAACAGACCCAGGCACTCGATGAGAATGAGGTATATCAGACAAGTGAAAATACTTCCGGTAATTACACAGAGTATGATGAAGAAGATTATACAGTTACAAGCTGGTGGAAAGCTGTGCTTTCAGATTATGATGAGGCTCTTTCCCCCGGCGGTCTGACAGAAACCGAAACACAGACAGAGGCAACTACTACTGAAGTTGTCCAGACATCAGAAACTTCCGTATCAGAAACTGCTGTTTCAGATACAATGCAGAATCAGCCGGCAGATACTGCGGCTATCCCTCAGCAGATTGAACGCAGCTATGAAGAAGTTAAAGCCGGAAATTTCTGCTTCAAGACATATGGATATGGCCATGGTGTCGGAATGAGCCAGAATGGTGCTAATTATTATGCTACATACGGCGGATATGATTATAAACAGATTCTTGCACATTATTATCCGGGTACATATCTCTCAAATACCGGAACTGCAAACAGCGAATATATTACAGTAAGAGGTATTACCGGTACTCCGCTTAATATAATTTCAATGGTCTGCTATGCAGAAGTCGGTACTACAATGAATCCTGAAGCTATAAAAGCTCAGGCAATCGCAGCTTATACAAATATCAAATATAATGGCGGAAATACAAACGGTATGGCTATAAAAAGCAATCCGCCTGCCGAACTCGTTGAAATAGTACGTTCAGTCCTCGGAACAGCAGTCTATTATGATGGTGAACTTGCACTTACTTCCTTTTATGCATCAAGTGCAGGCTATACATCATCATGCAAAGATGTCTTTTCAATGGATTTGCCTTACCTCAGAAGCGTAGTCAGCGAATATGACAGCATCTGCGACCCTAATTACGGCGTTATTACCCAGATGAGCAAAGAAACCGTAAGAAAGAAACTTCAGAATTACCTCGGAATAACACTCTCAAACAATTATTCAAACTGGTTCTCAATTGTAAGAGGTGACGGAGGAATTGCTGCTTCAATTGTTGTTGACGGACAGGTCACTGTAAAAGGCTATGAACTTGCATATGCTCTCGGTCTTAAATCACCGTTTGTTGAAATTTCATGCAACTGATATTTAAAAGAACGCTTGATAAAAAGCGTTCTTTTTTATAATTAACGCCAATTCGACAACA
>DJFA01000113.1 GCA_002431975.1 Ruminococcus sp. UBA5884 | reverse complement strand
GCAAAACGCTGGCCAACCATGCCTGTAGCACCGATAATTCCGACATTATACTGTTTCATAATGAACTCCTTTAAAAAATTTTTTTTAAAATATTAAAAAAACTGGTTGAAAACCAGTTCATCAGACATTATAATAGAAATATTGACATATGTAAAAAGGGTCATATGCCGATAGCTCTCCATCAAATGTATGATGACAGTTATACACCTGTTGGGCATATACCCAGAAAACATTTTACCGGAATGTTTTCTTCGGCGGCATCACCTTTCATCTCAGTTTAAGCGGATTGGTTATCCTGTCCGGAGATTACTTTTTTCAGCCGCACCTCTATCTTTTATAATAATATCATGTTATTATATTATTGTCAATAATTTTTTATAAAATGAACTGGAGAAAATTAATGAAAAAATCAGAATTTTACTATGAACTTCCTCAGGAGCTTATAGCACAGACTCCTGTTGAGCCGAGAAACTGTTCAAGAATGATGAATCTTGACCGCAGAAGCGGTGCTGTAAAGCATGACCATTTCTATAATTTATGCAGCTATCTTAAAAAAGGTGACTTGCTTGTTCTTAATGATTCGAGGGTAATACCGGCACGTCTTTACGGTGAAAAAAAAGAGAACGGTACATTTATAGAATTTCTGCTGCTTGAACAGTGCGGAAATGATACATGGGAGATATTATGCCGTCCGGGGAAAAAGGCTAAAATCGGCACACGTTTTATATTCGGAGATGGTATTCTTGAAGCTGAAATAACTGATATAAAAGATGACGGAAACAGAGTCGCAAAGTTTTTTTATGAGGGAGAAAGCATATTTCCGGTACTTGAAAAAATCGGTCAGATGCCGCTTCCGCCGTATATAACGGAAAAGCTTGAGAACAAGGAACGCTATCAGACTGTATATTCAAAGGAACTCGGTTCAGCAGCCGCACCTACCGCAGGACTGCATTTTACAAAGGAAATGCTTGAGGATATTAAAAAGATGGGAGTCAATATCGCATATGTGACACTCCATGTAGGTCTTGGAACATTCAGACCTGTAAAGGAAGATGAGATAACTGACCATAAAATGCACAGCGAACATTATTTCATGCCTCAGGAAACAGCCTACCTTATTAATAAGACAAAGGCAGAAGGCGGACGTGTAATAGCAGTAGGAACTACATCATGCAGAACTCTTGAAAGCGTTGGAAATTTCTATGACAGTATACATGAATGTGAGGGATATACAGATATATTCATATATCCGGGATATGAATTCAGGATTATTGACGGACTGATAACAAATTTCCATCTGCCTGAAAGCACACTGATTATGCTTGTATCAGCATTTGCAGGATATGAAAATACAATGAATGCATATAAAATTGCAGTTGAGGAAAAATACAGATTTTTCAGTTTCGGGGATTGTATGCTTATACTGTAAAATAAGTTCGCCCTCTCGAAATTCCAGTAAATTGCAACGGGCAACCAGTCCTACAGAATTTGTGTTAAAATAGGAGATTTTAATGAATGAAATAAAACCGTTTGCAGGCGGAGCAGTGACAGGTATTCTGATATGGGTCATAATGACTTTATGCGATGCAGTTGATGAGCGTATTCTCAAATATGACAGTTATCTGGGTATGATAGCCTGTATTGCAGTACCGTTGATTTTATCGGTTATCTATATTATAATATATCTTAAAAAGAAGCCATCGCTTAAAAATATACTTTTATGGTTTGCAGGATTTCTGTCATTCGGCATTATATCAGCATTTATTATATGCGGTATGGTCGATAACAGAACATATATATTATCTGCTTCATGTGCCGGCGGCTGTAGTTTCATGTGTCTTAATGGCATTGAATATATTATTTATGCATTCTTTACAATCGGCGGTTTTTTGATTATCAGCAGTATTTTCCACATCATTTTTGCAGTTATCAGATATTTTTCAAATAAAAAGGAGAATTGAAATGGATATAAATCAGATGTTCAAAAGCATAATTGACCTTGATGAAATGGCAGTTGTACTTTGTGATATAAATCATACAATCGTCTATATGAACAATGCGGCTGTTAAAAAATATGAAAAGCGTGGCGGAAAAGCTTTAATTGGCAGAAATCTGCTTGACTGTCACAATCAGGCTTCAAGGGATAAGATAGCTCATGTACTTGAATGGTTTTCTGAAAACAAAGAAAACAATAAAATCTATACATACCATAAGGAAAAGGAAAATCAGGACGTTTTCATGGTTGCTGTAAGAGATGAAAATGATAACTTAATGGGATACTATGAAAAATTTGAGGACAAAAATCTTTTTAAGGCTGATTGATATTCAAAGGGGAGGGAATTAATGAAAAATACTTTTGATGAAATGTATCAGGCAATTCAGAGCAGCAAAGACGATAAAAAAATCATGAAGAACAATATGCTTAAAAAACCGAAATGGCTTAAAAATAATAAAAAAGATGAACTGAATAAAATATATGAAAAACAGAAGGATTTCTGGGAACATGGCAGAATAGCATTTGGCTGTGTAGTTCAGGCTAATACAAGACTTTTTTCAATGGGAAATTCCTATAACTGTCCTGCAAATTTCATTTATACATATGATGAGTATTATTATGAAAATCCTGATAAATTCCATGAGCTTGCACATGATATTTATTGTCTTAAAGAATCAGAAGCTGAACTTTCAGCTGAAGAAAAATATATATCCGAACTGCTTTTCAGTGAATACAAACGTGATTTTCATATACCTGTTCCGGATAATATGACAGATGGACACAAGGTTTTCCTTACAACTGTAATGGTTGACCGTGACCATATTCCGATGCATAAGCTGTGTAATTTTTTCTATCCGATGCTTACGCTTGAAAATGATTCTCCTGATGCGATAATTTTGCCTATATGGTACTGGAGCGGTAATTTCATATATGATTTCAATTTTATGTGTGATAATAAAATACGTCCGTATATGCCTGATGAATCTGATTTCACAGTAGATGATGCAATAAAATTTGGAATGGGACGCTCATTCAGACTGGAACACCCTTTGGCATTCTGGTTTTTTACATTTTGCAAAATACTTGCATTTGCAGTTCCATTGATTGTGTTCGGAATTATAGTAGATAAATTTATTGAATACATGGAAGGAATAGCAGTTATAATGTCGTTTTTTAGTGCCGTGTTCATAGGATTCGGACTGCTTAGCTTTGTTGGTTCATTTATGGAACAGTATTTAGGGGATAAAACAACAAAATGTATGTTTATAGTCGGCGGAGTTGCAGCTGTCTGGGTGTTATTGCTTTGTATTTTTTTCCGCTGATTTGATAACAAAAAATATATTCTGTAGGGGCGACCGTCTATCGCCCGTTATGGTTCATCTGTTTCAGTAGGCTAAGGGAGAGTCATGGAGGGTTTGAGGGTTTTTATATTTCTATCATATGAAAATTTAAAATAAAAATATATATAGCTATTATAAAACGGTCTTAACCCTCCGCAACCCTCCACACAGTTCGCCTGCCTGAATTTACAAAACAAATTTGCATATTATTTAATCTGAATTTCAGATGGACGAATCACAGAAAACAGGCATTATTTAAAATAAAATTTCCGGAGGTAAAAATGTTTACACTTTTAAAAAAAGAAAATAAGGCAAGAAGGGGAGTACTTGAAACAGTTCATGGAACAGTTCAGACTCCATGTTTTATGAATGTAGGAACAGCAGCAGCTATCAAGGGAGGAATATCATCTCCTGACCTTGAAAATTTAAAATGTCAGGTCGAATTATGCAACACATATCATCTGCATTTAAGACCTACTGATAAAGTAATAAGGGAAATGGGCGGACTTCATAAATTTATGAACTGGCATAAGCCTATTCTTACAGACAGCGGCGGATTTCAGGTATTTTCTCTTGCAAAGCTGCGTAAGATTAAAGAAGAAGGAGTTTATTTTTCATCTCATATTGACGGCAGAAAAATTTTCATGGGTCCTGAAGAAAGTATGCAGATACAGTCAAATCTTGGTTCTACTATAGCAATGGCATTTGATGAATGCGTTGAAAATCCGGCAGCCCATGATTATGCAGAACAGTCATGCGGGAGAACTGTAAGATGGCTTGAAAGATGTAAAAAAGAGATGGCAAGACTTAATTCACTCCCTGATACAATCAATAAAAATCAGATGCTTTTCGGAATAAATCAGGGCTGTACATTTGATGATTTGCGTATAAAGCATATGGAGGATATAGTGAAGCTTGACCTTGACGGCTATGCAATAGGAGGTCTTGCAGTAGGAGAGCCTACAGAGGAAATGTACCGCATAATTGACGTTGTAGAGCCGTATATGCCGGTAAACAAGCCACGCTATCTCATGGGAGTAGGTACTCCTTCAAATATTATAGAAGCTGTTGCAAGGGGAGTGGATATGTTTGACTGCGTTATGCCGAGCAGAAATGCACGTCATGCAACAGTATTCACATGGAGCGGTATAATGCACCTTACAAACAAATGCTATGAAACAGACAGCAGACCAATTGATGAAAAATGTGACTGTCCGACCTGCCGCAATTTTTCAAGAGCATATATAAGACATCTTTTCAAGGCTCAGGAAATGCTTGCAGGCAGACTTGCCGTAATGCATAATCTTTATTTTTATAATACACTTGCTGAAAAAATAAGAGATGCCATTGATAATGACAGATTTGAGGATTTCAGAAAACAGTATTCAGAACTCCTTGCAGAGAGAATTTAGAAATGATAAAATAACGATGAAATGAAAAGATGAATTTTCTGCAAAAAATCTCCGGAATATAAAATGAGTAATTCAAATAAAATCCGACAGGAGATACTGTATGAATATAGCAGACCTGATATTGCTTTCACTGGGACTTTCAGCAGATGCGTTTGCAGTAGCTGTAACTGATGGTATGAGTGACCGCAGAATGAATGCTGCAAAGATGATTTTTATAAGCCTTGTATTCGGAATATTTCAGGGAGTAATGCCCTCAATGGGTTATCTGATAAGCCAGTCATTTCTTTCATTTATAACCGATTACGGGCATATAGCAGCACTTCTGCTCCTTGGAGGAATCGGTATAAAAACTATTGCAGAATCCGTAAAAAATGATGATGAATGTGAAAACGAGCCGGGAATTTCATTCGGAACAGTAATGGTTCAGGGACTTGCAACAAGTATAGATGCACTTGCAGTCGGAATAAGCTTTTCAGCAATGCAGATGAATATAGTAACTTCATGTGCAGTGATAGCAGCAGTTACATTTATATGCTGTATTGCAGGAACTGCTGCCGGCAGAAAATTCGGGAATATTCTTAACAATAAGGCACGCATTGCAGGTGGAACAGTGCTTATTATAATCGGCATAAAAATCTTTATTGAATCAGTTATATAAACATAAATCTGATTTATCTTTTACATCTGTTGTATTTTATCAGAATTTGGGCAGGAAATAGTTCGCCCGTTTAAATTATGGTTCAACCATAAATTTAATGGTTATTCCTGTAGGGGCGACCATTGGTCGCCCGCCTGAATCATGGTTAAACCATAAATTTGATATTGGTTTTCTGCATAAAAATTATTGATTATCCATTTGAAATTTTGGTAGACTGCAATGGGCGACCAATGGTCGCCCCTACAAAACGAATCCGCATATTATTTAATCCGAATTTCAGATGAATGAATTACAAAAAATATCATCGAATTTGCGTTAAAACAAGACGAAAGGAGCAGTAATATGAAATGTTTTTATTGTAAAGGAAATATGACAGAAAGCACAACAACCCATTTCGCTGAAATAAACGGAAAAATTTTAGCCGTAAAAAATGTTCCATGTTTCAAATGCAGTCAGTGCGGAGAAACTGCTTATGATATTAAGACTGCAAGAAATCTTGAAAATATCCTGAAAAAATTCAAAAATTCATTTTCAGAAATTGAAATTATTAATTATAATATTGCTTGATTGATTTTACCTGCATTAAAATAAATTTTCCGGTCATAAGTATTGACCGGATTTTTTTAAAATGTTATAATATACCTGTAATTATCGGATATAAGGAGAAAATATCATGAAAAAAAGACTGATGAGTCTGATTTTATCGGCAATGATTATTTCAGTCTGCGGATGCGATACAGCAGAAAATCCTGCATTATCTGAGGAAACTACAGCCGAATCCTCAGTATCTGAAACAGCATCTCTGACTGATACGGACAAACCCGTACAGACCGGAACTGTAAACCGTAATGAAATGAAAACAATGCAGAAGTATTCAGTTGATATAGACAATTCAAAAAAACCGGAAGTAATCAGGACTGAATTAATAGCTGTCTGTAAAGGAGATATAAGAAATCATGTCATATTCAGAGATATATATGATATAAATGTGCTTCACAGCGGAGTAGTGGGACTTGTAGGAGTACCTTTTGAAATATATCTTGACAGCAGCATTGAAAATGCAGTAATCTCATTTTATTACAATACGGACGAATTAAGAGGCATACCCGAAGATAATCTGATAATGCTTCATTATAATGAGGAAAGCGGTTCATATGATACAGTACAGGAATTTAAGGTAAATAAAAATCTTAAATCAGTTTCAGCAGCGATACATGAAGAAGGGGTATATCTGCTCGCTGATGCATATACATGGTATTCATGCTGGGGAATAGATGCCTCGGATTATGAATATGAAACAGACAGGTCGGCATATATTTCAGACTGGGAGCGTGAATGCGAAACAGGAGATATAATGAAAATAGCCGATACTGAATGGGCAGCCGAAAATGCACCTGAATTTCATGTAACTTCTCCGCAGCAGCTTGCAGGAGTTGTATACTATGTAAATGCACTGAATGCCGGAGCAGCAGATGTATATATATATCTTGAAAATGATATTGATTTGTCAGGTTATGAATGGAAACCAATGGGCTGGGATAAATCATGTTTCAGCGGAACAGTTGACGGTCAGGGGCATACAATAAGCAATATGAAAATTGCTGATGAACACAGAACTGCATTTATAGGCTATGGACTCGGTACGGAAGTATATGATATAAGCTTTGAGAATGCGGATATTTCAGGCTGTTCATATACCGGAATTGTCGGCGGAGAGATATATTCAAGCAGAAACTGGCATGATATTCATGTAAGCGGAACAGTAGAAGCTTCCGGAGCTGATGACTATGGAACTATAATAGGCCGTGAGGCTGGTATTTCATTTAAAAACTGTACATATGATGATGTGCTTGTAAACGGTAAAAAATTTGATTATCCGTCCTACAGATATAAAAGAATAGATGAAACTGAAATAATTGAAGCATTTACTCTTTCATTTGACAGTGACGGAAATATTGTGCGTACGGATTCTGAATCAGGTGAATACAGAAATTTAGGCTGGTATATACTGCGTGACGGGGAACTTATGCTTCACAGAAATGCAGAGAATGAACTCGTGCTTGACAAGTCATATTTCTGTGGAGATGAAATATATCTTGTTGCATATATAAACGGTACATATGTCAGAGTAAGCAATATAATAACTTTCTGATTGACTTTAAATCATGTATATGATATTATAAAAGCAGTGAAATCAATTTTACAGGAAGTGTTTTTTATTATGATTAAACTTGTTATTTTTGACCTTGACGGTACTCTGCTCAATTCAATAGAAGATATTGCCGATGCACTCAATGCGTCACTTGAAGAAATGGGTTATCCGGTTCATAAGCTTTCAGAATTCAATCATCTGGTAGGTGACGGAGTATTTCAGCTTTGCGAGAGAGCTTTGCCAGAGGGCGAAAAGCATCATGCAGCAGAACTTCAAAATAAATTTTCACAGCATTACAGAAAAAATGCAACGCTTAAAACTGCTCCATATGACGGAATAAAAGAAGTACTTGAAGAACTTAGAAAAAGAAATATAAAACTTGCAGTCGCATCAAACAAGGTTCATGAGTTCAGTGTTGAGATGGTAAAAAACTATTTCGGGGATATATTTGATATAATACTTGGAAATGCTGCGGAGCGTCCTAAAAAACCTCAGCCGGTTATAATATACGATATACTGGAATATACAGGAATTGATAAATCAGAAGCCGTTATGACAGGCGATTCAGATGTTGACATATTTACTGCCAGAAATGCAGGGATAAAATCAATAGGCTGTGAATGGGGCTACAGAGGCAGAAAGGAACTTGAAGAAGCAGGTGCGGATTATATAGCTTCAGTACCTGCGGATATTCTGAAATATACTGAGATAATGTAGATTTTTATAATGGGCGATTTATTTCGCCCGTTGATTTTTTACAGGGAGTGAACATAGATGAACAGACCGGACAGGCTTGTTTTCGGAGTCGTTGCAGCACAGATGAGCGATATGGAACAGACCGAAATATTGCAGGGAGCAATAAATCAGGCTAAAACTTATAATATCGATATTGCTGTAATATCAAATATATATAATCCGGTTGAATCATCAGATGTTCTTGAAAAGGAAAATGATATATATGACCTTATTCTTTCAGATAAATTTGATGGATTTATATTCTTTTCAGAATCAGTAATTAATGCTGAAACTCAGAAAAAAATTATTGATAAGTTTAAAAAACTTGAAAAAAATATACCGGTGATTGCTGTCGGAACGCCTCAGGCTGATTTTTTTCTTGATAACTTTATATTTGTAAATACAAGTGATGAACATGATTTTGAAAAGATAACAGACCATCTTATAGATGTTCATGGCTTTACTGATATCGATATGCTTTCAGGTTTTGATTTTATAGAGGTTTCACATCAGAGAGTTGACGGATACAGAAAATCCCTTGAAAAGCATAATATAAAATACAATGAGGATAAAGTCTGTTACGGCGATTTCTGGATAGAATCAGGACGTTTGCAGGCACAGAAATATATAAACGGAGAACGTCCGTTTCCGCAGGCTCTTATATGTGCAAATGATTATATGGCATATGCTTTCCTTGATGAACTGCTTAAAAACAATATTCCTGTTCCTGAAAAGATATCAGTTACAGGATATGAATATGTAAGGGAGAGAATTTATCATTATCCTATTCTTACCACATTTCAGAGAAACAGAAAAGGTCTTGGAGCGTTGGCTGTCAGAATGCTTTATAAAAAGCTGACTTCGGGAAAATATGAGGATTATGAATTGCCGGAAGGTACTTTTATAAGCGGAAATACCTGTTCATGCGGTATATGTGATGCACAGCTCAGCGATGAACAGAATGATGTAAGCCTTAAAAGAACATTTGATTTTTTAAGCCTTTTCGGTCAGATAGAACTTAAACTCACTGAATGCCGTACAATAAATGAATTTATTCATATATGCCGTGAATTCAGATATATGATAAGGGATACAGAAGAACTCTATATCTGTCTTTATGAAGACTGGTATGAGGATAATGCACTTTCTGAAAATATTATATGCTATGATATTTTTTATGATAAAAAACCGGTGACTCTTAATAAATATGATTTTTCAAAGCTGTTCAGCAGTTCAGCAGCATTTTATAATCTGAGTCCGGTATTTTTCCTAAAAAGAACTCTCGGATATGTTGTTGCAAGATGTACTTCAGCAGCTGCCAACAACAATATGTACAGAAACTGGCTCAAGGCAATATCAAATGCTATAGAGTTTCTGCGTATGAAAAATGATATACAGTATCTTAATCAGTGTGTAAATCTTTCTGAAACACATGATATAATGACTGATATGTATAATGAACGTGGCTTTAAATCAGCATATGATTCATTTATAAAAAACAATACCGGTTCACAGGTGCATTTTATTATGCTTAAAATATGCATTTCAGACAACAGCTTTTCAAAGACAGGCAGCGGTGAAAAAATATCTGCAATTATCGCAGCAGCTGATTCCATTAAAAAATTATGCAGCATATGCGGAAGAATAAATGATAATACCTTTGTGGGTATTCTTAAAAAGGATATTTCTGACAGCAATATGATATCAAAAATGCTCTGTTCAATTATTATCAGAAATAAAAAATATATTAATTCTTATGGAACAGATTCATTTGTCTGTACATCTCACATCTGTAACTGTGAAAATTCATATCATGATGAATATTCAAATGCTCTTGATTCTGTCGAAAATAAAGTGAGAATAATTGCTGAACGCCATACATTTGCCTATTATAAAAAAATGATTGAAATAAGAAATAATATGTATATACAGCCTGAAAAGTATTTTGATTCTGAACTTTCAGAGCTTTCACCATACAGTACAGGACATTTAAGGGCGGTATATAAAAAATGTTTCGGAGTAAATCTTCATCAGGATTTTATAAACAGCAGAATATGCCTTGCTGAATATCTGCTTTTTTCATCAGAGCTGAATATAAATGAAATTTCCATGAAATGCGGTTATCAGGACTGCAAATATTTTATGCGGCAGTTTCATAATATAACCGGCTGTACGCCAAATCAGTTCAGAAAATTATTCAGATAAATACTAAAAAATTTGACAAATCGTTTTATCGATTGTATAATAATATAATACAGCTTTCAAAACAAGAGGGAATATCTTATGAAAATAGAATTTACAAAAGAAATGAAAAAAACATATAAAATCCTTATTCCTAATATGCTTAATATTCATTTTGAACTGCTTATGAATGTTTTCAGACAGAGGGGATATAACGTTGAACTTCTTCATAATGAAGGTCAGGAGGTAGTAAACAAGGGGTTGCAGTATGTCCACAACGATACCTGTTATCCGGCACTTCTCGTAATAGGTCAGATGATGGACGCACTCCAGAGCGGAAAATATGATATCAATAAGGTAGCATTGCTTGTGCCTCAGACAGGCGGCGGCTGCCGTGCTTCAAATTATATACATCTTCTCAGAAAAGCACTCGAAAAAGCCGGTTTCGGTCATGTGCCTGTAATATCTCTCAATATGTCAGGACTTGAGAGCAACAGCGGTTTTAAGCTTACTCTTTCAATGCTGCGTGATGCAATAGCTGTTCTTTGCTATGGAGATGTAATGATGCTCCTTGAAAATCAGGTTGAACCATATGAGGCTGTAAAAGGAAAAACTGCTGAAACAGTTTCCAGATGGATAGATTTTCTTGGAAATGAATTCAGAAATAAAAAAGGTTTTTCAAAATCTGAACTCAGTACCAATATAAATAATATGGTCAGGGACTTTTCAGAAATAAAAACTGACAGTTCAGTCAAAAAAATAAAAGTAGGCATAGTAGGGGAAATCTATGCTAAATTTTCAGGTCTTGCAAATAATAATCTTGCACAACTTCTGCGTGAACAGGATTGTGAAGTTATGATTCCCGGACTTATACCATTTCTGATATTTAAAGTTGACAATCGTCTTGAAGATGTAAAACTTTATGGCGGAAGCAGAATTAAAAAGAGTCTTGCCACGATGATAATAAATTATCTTTCAGGAATCGAAAATATAATCCTTGATGTATTTAAAAATTATAAGCAGTTTGTACCGCCTTCATCATATGCTCATGTAAAATCACTTGTTGACGGAGTAATAGGCTATGGCAATAAAATGGGAGAGGGCTGGATGCTTGTAGCCGAAATGATGGAACTTATTGAAAACGGATATGAAAATATAGTATGCTGTCAGCCTTTTGGCTGTCTGCCTAATCATATAGTTGCAAAAGGTATGGTAAGAAAAATAAAACAGTTACGACCCGAAGCAAATATAGTTCCGATAGATTATGACCCTGGAGCTACAAGAGTAAATCAGGAAAACCGTATAAAATTAATGCTTGCTTCAGCGAAAGTAAAATAACGCAAATTCGATATTTATTATCTGTAGGGGCGACCATTGGTCGCCCGTTGCATTTACCAAAATTTCATGCTGATAACCAACGATTTTCTATTCAGAAAACAAATATCAAATTTATGGTTTAACCATAATTCGGCGGGC
>DJFA01000018.1:2826-17837 GCA_002431975.1 Ruminococcus sp. UBA5884 | reverse complement strand
GAATGGTTTCTGCTTAAAATTGATGGAAAATATTATCTCTATGAAAATTATTATGAAAGTAATCCTGTTTCAGAAACAGCTGAATAAAAATAAAAGGGTGAGCCTTAAAAAAGTTCACCCTTTTTTATTATCTGACAGTCCATGATTTTCTGTATTTAAGAGGAGTTATATCCTCTGAAGCTTTGAACTGCTTATTGAAATAGCTTGTATCATAAAATCCGCATATTTCAGATATCTCCTCTATTGATTTATCCGAAAACCTGAGCAGATGCTTTGAATAGCTGAGTCTTTTAAAAAGTATATATTTTGAAATTGTTATTCCGAAAGTTCTTTTAAATTCCTTTGTTATATTGAATTTGTTGATGCCGAATTTTTCTGAAAGAACATCGAGATATATTTCTCCGGTAAAATTTTCATCGATATATTCCTTGATGCTTTTTATAGTACTTAAAGTCTTTGAATTTGAATCATGCTCATTATATCTGAAAGTTATAAGCATTGTAAGCAAATCAGTAATAAGCTTTGAGGTTATAAGCTCTGTATAGGGTTCATTATTGATATTTATGTCAGCTATTTTTTCAAGGATATTCTTAAAAGGCTCAATGCTGTCCGGACGCACAGCATTGACATATGTGGAGTCAAAAAGCTTGTAATATTCCGCAGATGAAGCACCTGCAAAATGAATGAACATCATATCCCACGGATTATTTTTATCGCTCTGATATGAATGAGGTTCAAGGCAGTCTATAAATACACAGCTCCCTGCATTGAGATGAAAAGTATGCTCTTTATATACCATAGTGCCTTTTCCGCTTAAAATCACTGCGAAAAAGAATGAGTTAAGGTTTTCATTTTCGATTTTATGGGATTTTTTCTCTTTCATTCTTCCGATTTCAAGCATATAAAGAAATATTGATTTTGCTTCACTGCTTACAGTGTTTATATAGCGGAAGGATTCCTCCGAATATTCGCTGCTGTTTGGCTCGTTCAGCCAGATATTATTCATATTCATATCAACAGCCCTTTATTTTCATTGAAATATCAAAGCATTTTACAGAATGAGTCAAAGCTCCGAGCGATATTATATCAACTCCTGTAAGAGCAACTTCACGGATATTTTCAGCAGTAATATTTCCTGAGGCTTCAAGCTTTGCCCTGCCGGCAGTAAATTCAACTGCCTTTTTCATCTCACCGCAGTTCATATTGTCAAGCATTATGACATCAGCACCGGCATTTATGGCTTCTTCAAGCTCCTGCATATTGCGTACTTCAACTTCAATCTTCACCATATGGCCTATTTCGTCACGCAGAGCATTTACTGCTCCTGTAATGCTTCCGTATGCGTCAATATGGTTATCCTTGAGCATAGCTCCGTCAGAGAGGTTAAAACGGTGATTTTTTCCTCCTCCGACAGTAACGGCATATTTCTGGAGTGCACGGAGTCCGGGGAGAGTTTTTCTTGTATCTGTTATCTGAGCCGAAGTGCCTTTTACAAGTTCAGTACATCTGTATGCAGCTGTAGCTATTCCTGACATATGCTGGAGTATATTAAGGGCAGTTCTTTCTCCTTTGAGAAGTACTTTTGTTTCTCCTTCAAATTCAGCTATTATATCACCTTTATTTACTTTTTCGCCGTCATGTATAAGGATATTGCAGTCAACACCGCCGCCTGCGAGTTCAAATACTCTTTTTGCGATATCTATTCCGCATAAAATTCCTTCATCTTTTGCAACATAGCAGCCTTTGCTTTTATGACCGTCTTTGATGAGATAATCTGTTGTGACATCAACATAATTGATATCCTCACTGAGTGCTGTTGTGATAATTGAATCAACATAACTCTGTAAAAGCTTCATATTTTTTAAATCCTCCTTTTATTCAATGCAGATTGACAATATTAAAATAACGCAAATTCGATGATTATTTTCTGTAGGGGCGAACTGTGTTCGCCCGTTATGGTTTATCAATGATTTTATCTGTTAACCAATGATTTTTCATACCAGAAACAAATACCGAATTTATGGTTTAACCATAATTCGGGCGGGCGACCAATGGTCGCCCCTACAGAATAAACAAAAAATCATTGTTTTCAATCATAAAATTTTTGCGTTATTTTATCCGAAAAAAATCCTTACAAGAAGTGAACTGAATATAAATCCGCTTAAATCACCGGCAAGCGAACAGAATACAGTGTGTTTTGTCCGCTTTATTTTTGTTGCTCCGAAATATACGGCTATAGTATAGAATGTGGTTTCACTTGAACCCATAAGTACGCTTGCTGTTCTGCCTGCAAAGCTGTCAGGAGAAACATTTTTTAATATATTCTCATATACTGCGGCAGCTCCGCTCCCTGATACAGGTCTTATCAGTGCAAGCGGCACGCATTCAGCCGGAAATCCTGCCGCTGCGGCAACTGGTGCGGCAAGTCCTGTAAGGAAATCAAGCAGTCCTGATGCTTTCATCATTCCTATAGCGGTCATAAGTGCTATAAGTGCAGGCATTATTTCAAATGAAACCTTTATATTTTCACCTGCACCCTCTATAAAATCATTGAAAACATCTTTTCTGCGTATTATTCCGCACATGAATACCATACATACAATTACAGGAATTGCATATGCTGACCAGCTCATATTGTCAGTCCTCCTTTTTTTCACTTTTCTTTAAAAACAAAGGATTAAGAATAAAGGCTGTTATCAGTGCAAATGATACTGATATCACTGAATTGAGAAGTACTGCCGGCAGTATGTCAAGAGGATTTTCAGAACCATGTTTAAGACGCAGTGATGCGACAGTTGCCGGTATTATAGTTATTGATGATGTATTAAGAACTGTAAAGAGTACCATGTTTGCACTTGCTGTATTTTTTGTATTTTCCTCTTTTTCAAGCTCTTTCATGGCTTCAATTCCGAAAGGTGTAGCCGCATTACCGAGTCCGAGCAGATTTGCAGTTATATTCATGCATATTGCTTTGAAGGCTTTTCCGTTCGGACTGATACCCTTGAATATAAATCTTGCAAGAGGCGAAAAAATACGGCATATAAAATCTGTTATACCGGATTTTTCAGCCACACGCATTATTCCTCCCCATACACACATACCGCCAAGCATATACATTGAAAGCTCAACTGCATTTACTCCTTCTTCAAGCACAGCATTTGAAACGGCTTCTGTATTGCCGGAAATCATTCCGTAAACTGCTGAAACAACAATCATTGCAGTAAAAAGATATTTCATTTTTATGCCCTCCCTGTCCTTTATTAGAATTATTATTCAATGATTTATTCAATTATGTTTTTTAACGCCAATTCGATGGATTGTTTATGTAGGGGCGACCATTGGTCGCCCGCTCGGTTTACAGTATGCCCCAACGGGCAAACACAGTTCGCCCATATAAATAATAACAATTGAATTTGCATTAATGTAATACCAATTCAGCAAAATATTAATAAAATGTTAAATTTATTTCTTGCACTTGACATATAATTTTATATGCTGTATAATAATTCAGGTAAAACAAAGCAGAACTCTCAGTTCTCACCGTTCGGCGTTCGTGCCAGTCCGGTCAATACTTATATTGTATGCATCTTTTTGTGTACTGATATGCGTATGAGTGCTGACTGAGTCTGTACTCATTTTTTTATATTACTAAAATCAATTAGCTTTGGAGGTGCTGGTCATTAGCAACAAGGAACTGCAAATCAATGAGGATATCAGGGATAAAGAAATCCGTGTTATCGATGTTGATGGAACTCAGCTTGGCATACTTTCAGCCAAGGAAGCTCAGAAAATAGCATTTGACAAGAATCTTGACCTCGTCAAGATTGCTCCGCAGGCGACCCCGCCGGTTTGTCGCATTATGGATTATGGAAAGTTTTGCTTTGAACAGACAAAACGTGAAAAAGAAGCCAGAAAAAATCAGAAAGTCGTTGATGTAAAGGAAATACGTATGTTTTCCACTATCGATACTCATGATTTTGAAACTAAAGTCAATCAGGCTGCCAAATTCCTCAAGTCAGGTGACAAAATAAAGGTTTCCGTAAGGTTCCGCAGACGTGCAATTGCTCATCCTGAACTCGGTATGGAGCTGATGGACCGCTTCAAGGAAGCTTGCAGCGATGCAGGTGTTGTTGAAAAACCGGCTAAAATGGAGGGACGCAGTCTTGTAATGTTTGTTTCTCCTAAATCATCAAAGTAAAATATTTTTCAAGGAGGACTTTCAATATGGCAAAGAAGGTTAAGGTTAAAACTCATTCAGGTGCTAAAAAACGTTTTAAGCTTACTAAAAACGGAAAGGTTAAATATCAGCATACAAATAAAAGACACAGACTTACCCAGAAGGACACAAAGCGTAAGAGAATCGCAAGAAATGCAGGTATCGCTTCTTCAGCAAATGCTGCTACTCTTAAGGAACTCGTTCCTTACAAATAAACCTTTTTTAAGCAATCTGACTAATACAAAATATATGGAGGTATAAATTATGGCACGTGTTAAGGGTGCAATGATGACTCGCAAGAGAAGAAATAAAACTCTGAAGCTTGCTAAGGGCTATTGGGGTGCTAAGAGCAAACATTTTAAAATGGCTAAACAGGCTGTTATGAAATCAGGCAATTATGCTTATATAGGCAGAAAACAGAAAAAACGTAACTTCAGACAGCTCTGGATTACAAGAATTTCTGCTGCTGCAAAGCTTAACGGCATGAACTATTCTACTCTCATGAACGGTCTTAAAAAAGCTGATATCACTCTCAACAGAAAAATGCTCTCAGAAATCGCTATAAATGACCCTGCCGGCTTTACAGCTATCGCTGAAAAGGCTAAGGCTGCTCTCTGATAATCCAGAAGCTCTGTTTCTGACAGACATCGCTGTAAAGGCGTGAATTACATCAGAAAATCAACTATAAACCACGCTCTTTATATTGAAAAAAGAGCGTGATTTTTTATATAATTCAGGAGGTGCTTTAATCTGGAGATAATTACATCTAAAAATAATCAGCTTATCAGACTCTTTTCAAAACTCGCATCATCAAAAAAAGAACGTATGCAGTCCGGACTTTTTGTAATCGAAGGTCTGCGTATAGTCGAAGATGCACTTTCTGAAAATATTGAAATCCATTCGCTGATAATCTCAGAACAGTATACCGATAAATATTCATATATTCTGTCACAGGCTGATTTGAGGGGAGTAAAACCAGTTATTGTTTCAAATGAGCTTGGCAACAGAATTTCATGTACCGAAAAAACTCAGGGAATTTTCGCTGTATGCAGAATGAAATCTCAGCCGGATTTTTCTTCATCAATAATATGCAGTGGAAAATATGCCGTGCTTTATCAGCTTCAGGACCCCGGAAATCTCGGTACTATTATAAGAACTGCTGATGCTATGGGAATTGACGGCGTGATACTCTGCCAGTCATGCGATATATACAGCCCTAAAACCATGCGTTCAACAATGGGTTCTGCTTTCCGCATGAATATCTGGAATATCCCTGATATCAGCTTTATTATCAATGAGTTCAGAAATGCTCATATAAAAACTTATCCCGCAGTTATAGATTCATCTGCCGCTGACCTGCGTAAATGCAGCTTTTCTGACGGCGGTGCTGTAATTATAGGAAATGAGGGAAACGGCATTCCGGACGATATAGTAAAACTCTGCGATATTCCTGTTACAATAAAGATGAATGGAAATATCAATTCAATGAATGCCGGAATGGCTGCCGGAATAATACTATGGGAAATGACTTCCGGAGGTTTTGGCGATGAGTAATCTTGAATACTGCCTATGGCTTGTAATGGTTTTCGGTGCTGCAAATCCTAAAATATGGAAAATAATTGAGTACTTTAAAAATCCTGAAAATGCATTTAAATCACTCAGTTCCTCGGATTATGATTTCATATCTGAAAAAGAGAAAAAAGCTGTAAGAACTACTCATATCCAGCAGTGTACATATGTACTTGAAAACTGTGAAAAGAAAAATATAAAAGCTGTATGCTTCTTTGATGAGGATTATCCGAAATCCCTTAAAAACATCTCAAACCCTCCTGTTGTCATATTCATAAAAGGTGATACTACCGTATTAAATGACCTGTGCATAACAGTTGTCGGTACTCGTGAACCTTCTAACTACAGTGTAAGAGTTGCTGAAAAGATATGTTCAGAACTCGCAAAAATAGGAGTCGTAATCGTAAGCGGTTTCGCTCTTGGAATAGATTCAGTTTCACACCGTTCCGCAATAGTAAACGGCGGCAGGACAATTGCCGTTCTCGGCTGCGGAATAGATGTTGACTATCCGAAGGAAAATACAAAAAGTAAAACTGCAAT
Source organism: Ruminococcus sp. UBA5884 (assembly GCA_002431975.1). Classification (GTDB taxonomy): domain Bacteria; phylum Bacillota; class Clostridia; order Oscillospirales; family Ruminococcaceae; genus UBA5884. The sequence continues at coordinate 11,512 of DJFA01000018.1, read as the reverse complement.
AGCAAGCCATGGACTTTTCATTTCAGAATTTCTTCCAGGAACAAAACCAATACCGTCAAATTTTCCTAAACGCAACAGGATTCTTTCAGCTGTCAGTGCAGGTACTCTTGTAATAGAAGCTTCAATAAAAAGCGGTGCACTTATAACTGCTGAACTTGCTCTTGAACAGGGTAAAGACCTTTTCTGCATTCCTCCGGCAGACATTTTTGATGAACGCTACAGCGGAGTAGTCAAATTTCTGCGTGACGGAGCAATTCCTGTATTCAGCTATCTGGATATAGTATATGAATATTATGTTGCCTTTGCACATAAACTATCCGCAAATGATGACTATTCAGAGCCGGCAAGCAGTTCTTCAGTATTTTCAGCTGAAAAGCATGACAAAACTGCTGTCAGGAAAAAATCTGTGAAATCAGCAGATAAACCGGATAAAGCTGACGATAAACCGGTTGAAACCGATATACAGCCTGATTACAGCGGTCTTGATGAAAATGAGGCTGAAATAGTAAAGATTTTAAGCGACGGCGTTAAATATATTGATGAAATTTCAGTAATGACAGGAAAGGAGATATCAGAGCTTTATATTATGCTTACTGATATGGAAATGGACGGCATTATAGAATGCCTTCCGGGAAAAGCTTATAAATTAACATGAGTTATTCAGAAAATAAGCACAGCATTTTATTCTGAATAAAATATTATAAAAAGTTAGGGGAAAACAATGTCTGATTTAGTTATAGTGGAATCTCCCGCAAAAGCAAAAACAATAAAAAAATATCTCGGCGGAGATTATGAAGTTATCGCTTCAATGGGTCATGTCAGAGATTTGCCGAAATCAAAGCTCAGCGTTGATATAGAAAATAATTTTGAACCTTTATATGCTGACATGAAAGGCAAGGAGGACGTTATAAAGGAACTTAAAAAATACGCTAAAAAATGCGATAAAGTCTACCTTGCTACTGACCCTGACCGTGAGGGAGAAGCTATCTCATGGCATATAGCAAATATGCTCGGACTCGATATAAACCAGAATAACAGAGTCGCTTTCAATGAGATAACAAAAACAGGTATTCAGAATGGTATGAGTAATCCTCATAAAATAGATATGGACCTTGTAAATGCTCAGCAGGCAAGACGTATTATTGACAGAATAGTAGGCTATCAGCTCAGTCCTTTCCTCTGGAGAAAGGTAAAAAGAGGTCTTTCAGCCGGACGTGTTCAGTCTGTTTCAGTAAGACTTATCGTTGACAGGGAAAATGAAATAAAGAATTTTACTGCTCAGGAATACTGGAGTATTGATGCAAAAATGACTGCTCCTTCAAGCAGAAAGGTATTTTCAGCAAAACTTGCTCTTGTTGACGGAAAAAAGGCTGAACTTTCTGACAAGGCTCAGACTGATGAAATTCTCAAAAGACTCGAAAATGCAGAATTTAAAGTGACATCTGTAAAGAAAAGAGTTACAAAGAAAACTCCTGCACCTCCTTTTATTACATCAACTCTCCAGCAGGAAGCTTCAAGAAGAATGGGATTTCAGTCAAGAAGAACCATGAAGGCTGCTCAGGAACTTTATGAAGGTATTGAAATAGATGGCATAGGTTTTGTTGGTCTTATAACATATATGAGAACTGACAGCCTCAGAATTTCAGATGAAGCAAGAAATGCCGCTGCTGAATATATTGAAGCAAGATACGGCAAGTCCTATCTTCCGTCATCACCAAGAATTTTCAAAAGCAAGAAAAATGCTCAGGACGCTCATGAAGCAATAAGACCTTCAATGCCGGAGCTTGAACCTTCCCGTGTAAAAGCAAATCTTACAACCGACCAGTATAAGCTCTATAAGCTCATATGGGAGAGATTTATAGCAAGCCAGATGGCAAATGCTCTCCATGATACTGTATCAGCTGACATAGAGGCAGAAAACTGTGTGTTCAAAGCCTCGGGATATGCAGTGAAATTTGACGGCTTTACTGTGCTTTATGAAGAATCAAAGGACGTAAAGGACGATGAGGAAAATAATAAGATACTTCCTCCTGTTGAAGCCGGAGATATAATAAAAGTAAAATCAATGGAGGGAAATCAGCATTTTACCCAGCCGCCTTCAAGATTTACAGAAGCTACTCTTATAAAGGCTCTTGAAGAAAACGGTATCGGCAGACCGAGTACTTATGCTCCTACAATAACAACCATTACAGCAAGACACTATGTTGAACGTGACGGAAAACAGCTCAAGCCGACTGTTCTCGGAGATGTTGTGACAGAACTCATGAAGGAGCATTTCAAACATATAGTTGATGCCAAATTTACTGCCCAGATGGAAGCCGACCTTGATGCAGTTGAACATGGCGAGAGGGACTGGCATGAAACTCTCTCTGTATTCTATGATGATTTCAGCAAGACTCTTGAAAAGGCTGAAAAGGCTATGGAGGGAAAAAGAGTAAAAGTTCCTGATGAAAAAACTGATGTTGTATGCGATGTATGCGGCAAAATGATGGTTATAAAAATCGGACGCTTCGGCAAATTCCTTGCCTGTTCAGGATTCCCTGAATGTACCAATACAAAGAAGATAGTTCAGGCAACAAAGGGTATATGTCCTCTCTGCGGAAGCAAGGTAATTGCTAAGAAATCCAAGAAAGGAAGAACATTTTTCGGCTGTGAAAGCTATCCGGAATGCAATTTCATGACATGGAATACTCCGATTGAGGAAAAATGCCCGAAATGCGGCTCATCACTTTTCAAAAAAGGCGGAAAAGCCGGAAAAATACTCTGTGAAAAACCTGGCTGCGGCTATGAGAGAGGACTCTGATTTATGGTTAAGGTAATAGGTGCAGGTCTTGCAGGCTGTGAAGCCGCATGGCAGCTCGCAAATGCGGGAATAGATACGGAACTTTATGAGATGAAGCCTGTGAAATATTCTCCCGCACATCATTACAGCGGTTTTGCAGAACTTGTATGTTCAAATTCTCTCAAAGCATCAAGAATTGATTCAGCAGCCGGACTCCTTAAAGCTGAAATGAAGGCAATGAATTCACTTGTTGTAAAATGTGCGGAGGAATCCGCTGTTGAAGCCGGCGGAGCTTTAGCAGTTGACAGAAAACAGTTTTCAGACCTTATAACTCAGAATATAAAATCATCTGAACATATAAAAGTCATAAATGAAGAAGTAACTGAAATACCTGACGGAGATGTTATAATTGCAACAGGCCCTCTTACATCTGATAAACTGGCGGAGAGTATTTCAAAAATATGCGGTGAATATTTAAGCTTTTTTGATGCAGCATCTCCTATAGTGACATATGAAAGTCTTGACAAAAATCTTGTATTTTTTGCTTCAAGATATGACAGGGGAGAGGCTGATTATATAAACTGCCCTATGAATAAAGAGGAATACCTTGAATTTTATAATGCACTTATAAATGCGGAAAGTGCTGAACTCAAGGATTTTGACAAAAAGGCATTCAAGGTATATGAGGGCTGTATGCCGATAGAAGTTCTTGCAAAGCGTGGAGAGGATACAATGCGTTTCGGCCCTTTAAAGCCTGTTGGTCTTGTTGACAAGCGTACAGGAAAGCGTCCTTATGCAGTAGTTCAGTTAAGAAAGGAAAACCGTGAGGGAACTATGTATAACCTTGTCGGATTTCAGACAAATCTTAAATTCGGCGAGCAGAAACGAGTGTTTTCAAAGATAACAGGTCTTGCAGATGCTGAATTTGTAAGATACGGCGTAATGCATAGAAATTCATTTATAAACAGTCCGAAGCTTTTAAACAGCGACTATTCATTGAGAACCCGTGAAAATCTTTATTTCGCAGGTCAGATAACAGGTGTTGAGGGATATATAGAATCAGCTGCAAGCGGTATTCTTGCAGGAATCAATATGGCAGCAAGACTTATGAACAGAAAACCGCTTGTTCTGCCGCCGGATACTATGTGCGGGGCATTGACTGCATATATAAGCGACAGTTATAATGTGGAAAATTTTCAGCCTATGGGCTGTAATATGGGGATACTTCCGGAACTTCCGGAGAAAATCAGGGATAAAAAACTGAAATATCAGGCATATGCTGACAGAGCAATGGCTTCACTCAGAAATATGCTTGAAGAATGGAATTAAAAAATATACCGGAGGTCTGAAAATATGAACATAATAGTAGATGCTTTCGGCGGTGACAATGCACCTCTTGCAGTTATAGAGGGCAGTGCAATGGCAGTCCGTGAACTTGGCGTGAAAGTCACACTCACAGGAAATGAAAAAATTATCAGGGATACAGCAGAATCCCATAATATAAGTCTTGAAAACATTGATATACTTCATTCTGATTCAGTAATAGATATACATGAAGAACCTACTGAAATAATAAAAAGCCGTGCTGACTGCTCAATGGCAGTCGGTTTAAGACAGCTCCATGAAGGCAGCGGAGATGCATTTGTATCTGCCGGAAGCACAGGTGCATTAGTAGTAGGTGCAACATTCATAGCCAAAAGACTTAAAGGTATAAAACGTCCTGCACTTGCACCGATAATGCCTTCTGACAAGGGATATTTCATGCTTATGGACGCAGGAGCAAATGTTGACTGCCGTCCTGAAATGCTCGTTCAGTTTGCAATAATGGGAAGTGCCTATATGGAAAACGTCATAAACGTTAAAAATCCTAAAGTGGGACTTGTAAATGTCGGTGCTGAAGAAACAAAAGGCAGGGATATTGAACATGAGGCATACATAAAGCTTTCACAATGCGGAGTCAATTTCAAGGGCAACGCTGAAGCCCGTGAAATACCTGACGGAAATTTTGATGTAATAGTTACTGACGGATTTACAGGAAATGTTGTTCTCAAACTCTATGAGGGAATGGGTTCATATTTCGGAAGAACTCTTAAAGGTATGCTTAAAAGCAGTTTTATCTCAAAAATAGCCGGACTTCTTATTCTTGACAAGGTAAATGCATTCAAGAAAAAGATGGATTATTCAGAAGTCGGCGGAGCAGTTCTTATGGGTATTTCAAAGCCTGTCATAAAAGCTCACGGAAGCTCTGATGCAAAGGCGTTTTTCAATGCGATAAGACAAGCAAAACAATGCGTTGACGGTAAAGTAATCGATAAAATAACTGACAGCCTTGCTGTATTAAAGGAGTAAATTTTATTATGGAAAAGTTTGATTCATCTGAATTTGAACAGATTCTTAAATATAAATTCAAGAATAAAAATCTTATAAAGGAAGCACTTTCTCATTCATCATATGCAAATGAAAACAAAAAGAACAGACACAGCAATGAACGTCTTGAATTTCTCGGTGACAGTGTTCTTTCAATAGTTGTGTCACAATATCTTTTTGAACATTTCAGACATCTGCCGGAGGGAGAACTTACTAAAATAAGAGCTTCACTTGTATGTGAAAAATCACTCTATGTGTTCGCCCAGCAGATAAATCTCGGACATTATATATTCCTCGGCAAGGGAGAGGAAAATACAGGCGGCAGAGAACGTCCCTCAATTCTTGCAGATGCATTTGAAGCTGTTATAGCTGCGATATATCTTGACGGAGGTCTGGAAGCTGCAAGGAAACATATCCTCAGATTTATTCCGGAGGATATCGACAATAAAAGACAGAATATAAATTTCAGCGATTACAAGACTATTCTTCAGGAGGTAATCCAGAAAAATCCGGAGGAAAAAATTGAATACAGTCTTGTAAGCGAAAGCGGCCCTGACCATAACAAGGCATTTACAGTTCAGGTATGCCTTAATTCAAATGTAATAGGAAAAGGTACAGGAAAAAGCAAGAAGGACGCTGAACAGATGGCTGCAAAAGAGGCTCTGGAGTTAATGGGTTATGGCTCATAAGAATATATCAGTATTTATTCCTCATGCAGGCTGTCCGAATATGTGCAGTTTCTGCAACCAGAACAAAATAAGCGGTGCTGAAAAAGCTCCGTCAGCTGATGAGGTTTACAGCATATGCAGAAATCAGTTTGAAAATATGCCTGACAGAAGCAATACTGAAATAGCATTTTTCGGCGGAAGCTTTACGGCAATACCATATGACTATATGATATCACTGCTTGAATGCGTTCAGCCGTTCATATGCGAAAACGGTTTTGACGGAATAAGAATTTCCACACGTCCGGACTGTATAGATGAAAATATACTTGATATTCTTGAAAAATATCATGTAAAAGCGATAGAACTCGGCTGTCAGAGTATGTGTGATGATGTTCTTATGATGAATAACAGAGGTCATAATTCAGAATGTGTTTTCAAATCATCGGAACTTATAAAAAATCATGGTTTTGAACTCGGACTTCAGATGATGACGGGACTTTACGGTTCATCATATGAAAAGGATATTGAAACAGCAGAAAAAATCTGTCATATAAAACCTGATACCGTCCGCATATATCCGACAGTCATATTGAAAAATACAGAACTTGACAGGCTTTATCAGTCAGGAAAATATATAACTCATGATATTGAATATATGGTGAATCTCTGTTCTGAAATAATGGATATGTTCAATAAAAACGGAATCAATATAATAAAATGCGGACTCCATGCCTCTGAAACAGTTGAGGAGGATATGACAGGAGGATATTATCACCCTGCATTCCGTGAACTCTGTGAGAGCCGCATATTCAGAAAAGCTTTTGAAAATGCATTTTTATCATATGATGAAAAAAGTTTTTTGATATATGTTTCAGACAGAAATATAAGCCGTGCGGCAGGTCATAAGCGTTCAAACACTGATTATTTCAGAGGCTTGGGAATATCATTGAAGATAAAATCTGATTCTGCCCTTGCAGATGATGAATTTGCTGTATACAATGCTGCAAAAGGAGAAACAGATGTATTTAAAATCTCTTGAAATACATGGATTTAAATCATTTCCGGATAAAATAAAGCTTACATTCGACAAGGGCATAACCGGAGTTGTAGGCCCTAACGGAAGCGGCAAAAGCAATATAGGCGATGCTGTGAGATGGGTACTCGGAGAACAGTCTACAAAAACTCTCAGAGGAAATAAAATGGAGGATATAATATTTGCCGGTACAGCCTCCAGAAAACCGGTCGGCTTTGCATCTGTAACACTGGTTATCGATAATTCCGGCAGGGAATTTGATGTGGACGGCGATGAAGTAGCCGTTATGCGTAAGCTTTACCGCAGCGGTGAGAGCGAATACAGGCTTAACGGGAAAAATGTACGTCTTAAAGATATAAATGAACTTTTTATGGATACAGGTCTTGGACGTGACGGCTATTCCATAATCGGACAGGGAAGAATTTCTGAAATTGTTTCTGCAAAAAGCAATGAACGCCGTGATATCTTTGAAGAAGCTGCCGGAATTTCAAAATTCAGATATAAAAAAGCTGAAGCTGAAAAGAAACTTGCTCAGGCTCAGGATAACCTTTTAAGGCTCAGAGATATTATTTCAGAACTTGAATCAAGAGTTGAACCTTTAAGGATTCAGGCTGAAAAGGCTAAAAAGTTCGCTGTTCTGGCTGCTGAACGCAGAAAAACTGAAATTTCCATATGGGTGAAGAAACTTTCAGAACTCAGAAAATCCATTGAACAGGCAGACGAAAAGATACTTATATGCAAATCACAGTATGAAGCCGCTGAACATGATACTCAGAAGCTTGAAGCCCAGAGAAAACAATGCGGTGTACTTATTCAGCAATGCAGCGAAAAAATTGAGGATTTACAGAAAAAAATACTTGAAACTGAAAAAAATTCATCTCAGTATAAATCCGATACCGCAGTATGCGAAAATGATATCATATACTGCCGTAAAAATATAATGTCGCTTGTTGAAAAACAGACAGCTGACAATCTCAGAAAAAATGAATGCCTTGAAAGACTTGAAGAATATAATAAAAAGAAAGCTTTGCTTGATGAAAAATCAAGGGAAATCTCACAGAATCTTGAGAATATCGAAAATCAGTTCTTAAAGGCTGAAAAGGATTTTGAAAGCATTGACAGACTTTCAGACGAAAAAGCTGCCGAAATAAGCTCACTCTACCGCAGAAAAAGTGAATACAGTCTTACTGTAAATTCATCTGAAAGCATAATTTCTGAAATAAAAGCCCAGACTGAAAATGTTTCAAGGCAGAATGATGAATATGAAAGACTCTGCGAAAGCTATAAAAATGAACAGCTTGAAATAAAGGAAAGCATTATTCATCTTTCAGAACTTGAACAGGAACATAAAAACCGCCTCAAAGGTTTTTCAATGCTTTATGAAAACGCTCAGGGAAAACTTTCTGAACATAAAAAGAAATATGACAGCATTATCCTTGATATAAACAGTGCCTCCCAGAAAATTAAAATCATGCAGGAGCTTGAAAAAAATATGGAGGGTTTCAGCTACAGCGTAAAGGAAATTATGAAAGCCTCTGAAAATCATATTTTAAACGGCATAAAGGGAACAGTTGCCCATCTTATAAATGTAGATTCAAGGTACAGCGTTGCAGTTGAAACTGCACTCGGCGGAGCTTTGCAGAATATAGTTGTTGATAATGAACAGACTGCTAAAAACTGTATAGGATATCTTAAACAGCATCGTGCAGGACGTTCAACATTTCTGCCGGTTACATCTGTAAAAGGGAATGCTCTTTCTGAATATAATCTTAAAAATGAGGACGGATTTATTGCCGTTGCAAGCGAAATAATAAATACTGATGAACAGTACAGGGG
>DJFA01000018.1:0-2680 GCA_002431975.1 Ruminococcus sp. UBA5884 | reverse complement strand
GGTCAGCTTGTAAATGCAGGCGGTTCATTCACAGGAGGTTCACAGGCTCGTTCTGCGGGAGTTCTTTCAAGAAAAAATGAAATAGACAAGCTTAAAAATGATATTGCAAATCTTGAAAAAACTAAATCCGGACTTGAAAAATCAGGTCTTGCAGTCAGGAATGAAATTGAAAAAATAAATAAGGATACTGAAAATATCAGAAATGAACTCAGTCAGGTTATTTCTGACATGGCAGGCTTTGAAGCAGAGGAAAAAAGACTTTCAATGATGGCTGAACAGTCAGAAATTCAGCTGAAAAATTCAAGGATTTCCCTGAATACACTTGAAAAACGTCTTGAAACCCAGCAGTCAGACTATAAAAATGCTGCTGAACAGCTTGAAAAGATAAATGCTGAAATAGCAAAGGCTGAAAACAGTATTGCTGCCGAAAAAAACAGCCGTGAAACTCTCAGAAAAAAACGTGAACAGCTTTCTGAAAAACTCTCACAGTATAAAATAAATGATATGGAAGTAAGGAAGGATATTCAGCTTGCCGAAGGTGAGATACGTTCACTTGAAAATACAATAAACAGCATTGATAATGAAAATAACCGTACGGCTTCCCAGATTCGCATAAATCAGCAGACAATTTCAGACAAGGAAGCTAAAATTCTTGAAATAAAACAATCCCTTGAAAAAATAAAAACAGATTCAGAGCATTTCTCATCTGAAACTGATATTTACCGCAGCAGACAGAAAGAACATGAACTTCAGAGAGATAAAATAAACAGCGATATAAGGTCGCTCGGCGACACAAAACAATCCCTTGCAAAGGAACTTGCAAGACTTGAAGAACGCAGAAATACTGTTCTTAAAGAAAACGATTCAATTATTGCCGGTATATGGGAAAATTATGAGCTTACACGCTCCGAGGCTGAAAGTATTGCAGAACCTGTTGAAAATATGATAAAATATCAGCAGAAGCTTAATGATATAAAAAATAAAATCAGAAGCCTTGGCAATATAAATGCTGATGCAGTTGACGAATATGCAGAGGTTTCAGAACGCTATAACTTCATGTCAGAACAGATTAAGGACGTTGAAACCTCTAAAAAAGAACTTGAAAAGCTTATTGAAAATCTTACTGCTGATATGTGCAGGATATTCAGTGAATGCTTTGAGGATATAAATAAAAATTTCCAGAATATTTTCAGAGAGCTTTTTGGCGGCGGAAATGCCGAACTTATACTTACAGAGCCTGAAAATGTTCTGGAATCTGGAATTGAAATAATTGTTGCTCCGCCCGGAAAGGTTATTAAAAATCTGATTTCGCTGTCAGGAGGAGAACAGTCATTTATAGCTATTGCACTTTATTTTGCAATACTTAAAATAAGACCTGCACCATTCTGTATACTTGATGAAATAGATGCCGCTCTTGATGATGTGAATGTTTCAAAATATGCTTCATATTTAAAGAATTTCACTGATTCAACCCAGTTTATAACCGTAACACACAGACGTGGAACTATGGAAGCGGCAAATGTTCTCTATGGAGTTACAATGCAGGAAAATGGTGTTTCAAAGCTTTTAAGGCTTGACAACACCGATTTTGAAGCAAATACGCAGGTCTGAACGGATTTGTGTTATCATGAAAAGGAGATGACGTAAATGGGGATTTTTGAGAAAATAAAAAAAGGACTCCTGAAAACCAAGGAATCCATGCTTGGAAAAATAAAAGGAGTTATCAATTCCTTTACAAAAATAGATGAGGAACTCTTTGAACAGCTTGAGGAAACTATGATAATGAGCGATATAGGCGTTGAAACTTCAATGCTTATATGCGATGAACTCAGAAAAAAAATAAAGGAAAAAGGAATTACTGACCCATCTCTTATAATGGAGCTTATACAGGAAATAATTGCTGATATAATGGGAGATGACCAGAATCTTGACCTTTCAACAAAACCGTCAGTTATACTTGTCATAGGCGTAAACGGAGTAGGAAAGACTACTACTATAGGAAAACTCTGCTATCAGCTTAAAAATGAGGGCAAAAAGGTTATAGTTGCCGCAGCGGATACTTTCCGAGCCGCCGCAGTTGACCAGCTTGAAATATGGAGTCAGCGTGCCGGAGTCGAAATAGTAAAGCATGGTGAAGGTTCAGACCCAGCCTCAGTTGTTTATGATGCACTTGATGCAGCAATGGCAAGAAAATGTGATGTTGTGGTATGCGATACGGCAGGTCGTCTGCATAACAAGAAAAATCTTATGGACGAACTTGCAAAGATAAACAGGGTAATAGATAAAAAGGCAGAAGGCTGTGCAAAGGAAGTATTGCTTGTACTTGATGCAACAACCGGACAGAATGCTGTAAATCAGGCTAAAATGTTCAAGGAAGCAGCAAATATCACGGGTATAGTGCTTACAAAGCTTGACGGAACAGCAAAGGGCGGAATAGTAATCTCAATCAAGCATGAACTTGGTATTCCTGTAAAGCTCATAGGTCTTGGGGAAAAGCTTGACGACCTCCAGCCATTTAACAGCCATGATTTTGTAAAGGCTCTGTTTGATGATGATACAGAGGATAAAGTCAAGGAGTCAGATTATGAACGTCTTGACGGAGATGAAGATATTGAATATGCTGATGATGCTGAAAATGATGAATCAGATGAAATAATTGAAAATATCTATAATGATGACA
>DJFA01000058.1:34173-34596 GCA_002431975.1 Ruminococcus sp. UBA5884 | reverse complement strand
CGGACTATGCAGAAAATATCTGGAACATCTCCCCTGTATCAGACAGATAAAAACAATCAAACCAAGCGGTCATTCTGTGAAATGACCGCTTTTATTTATACCGGTTTTTAAAAATTCTATTGCAAATCAGATATTTATATGGTATAATCATCTAAATCCATTTATTTCATTATTATGAAAGGTGAGTGACTCTTATATGAATAAGGAAATATTCAAAACCGTAACGGCAAGCGGCATAGTTCTTATAGTCGCTGCATTCATTATACTGCGGTATGAAGGCTTCTTTGCAGTAATAGGTTTCATTATGAATGTATTAAGACCAATTATCATGGGTGTAATTATCGCATTTGTAATAAACAAGCCTCTTTATAAAATTGACAGGCTATATAAGAAATTCTATGTAAAAAGAGGCTGGCGGACTTC
>DJFA01000058.1:30943-34050 GCA_002431975.1 Ruminococcus sp. UBA5884 | reverse complement strand
AATATAACCTCTCTTATCAATAATTTTGATGATTATTATAATAATTTTGAAGCTCTGATAAAAACAGTTTCAGATTATCTTCAGGTAGAATGGCTTAAAAAACTTGATATAATGGGGCAGATAACAAAGCTCGCAGAATATATCCCTGATATAGTAAAGAAAACTTTCAGCGTAACCGCAAATATCGTTGACGGAACTGTTGATTTTGTAATCGGAATGGTGCTTTCTGTCTATATAATCTCAGATAAAGCAAATCTTAAACGTCAGACAGACAGACTTTTAAAGAAAATTCTCAGGGAAAATATATATAAGAAAACTGTATACTACCTCCATGCCGGAAAAGTTTCCTTTTCAAATTTCATAAGCGGACAGCTCACAGAAGCTTTTATACTCGGTTTTCTCTGCTTTATAGGCATGAATATTTTCAGATTTGAATATTCCCTCATGATAAGCGTAATAATAGGAATTACAAATATAATCCCTATTGCAGGCCCTATACTCGGTACTATACCATGTGCATTCATACTGCTGCTTGCCGACCCTATGGAGGCGGTATGGTTCGTTATATTCATAATTGTTCTCCAGCAGATAGAAAGCAATCTTATATACCCGAAGGTAGTAGGAAATTCTGTAGGACTCCCTCCTATGTGGGTTCTTATCGCTGTAACAGTCGGCGGAGGTCTTTACGGCATTATAGGAATGATTATCGGCATTCCTCTTATGTCCGTTATATACGGAATGGTTCATGAACAGGACGATGCTATATGATTTGTCTATTTTTTATGTTGCAGTATTATTATAATTGTGCTATAATGTAATTCGGGTGATGTGAACCCGAAAGTTTATATCGGAGGTTGGATTTTATGACAAAAATAAATATTATTTCCGGATTTCTTGGTGCAGGAAAAACTACTCTTATAAAGAAGCTTATTTCTGATGCATTCAACGGGGAAAAAGTCGTTCTTATTGAAAATGAATTTGGTGAAATCGGTATTGACGGAGGTTTTCTCAAGGATTCCGGCATACAGATAACTGAAATGAATTCCGGCTGTATATGCTGTACTCTTGTTGGCGATTTCAGCCGTGCACTCGGCGAAGTACTCGAAAAATATTCTCCTGACAGAGTTATAATCGAACCGTCTGGTGTAGGAAAACTTTCAGATGTTATCGGTGCAGTGAAAAAAGTCAAATCAAACAGCGAACTTGAAATAAAATGCTTTACTACAGTTGCTGATGTCACAAAATACAGTATGTATGAAAAGGCTTTCGGCGAATTTTTCAATAATCAGATAGAATTTGCAACTACAATCATTCTCAGCCGTACTCAGAAAGCTTCTCAGCAGAAAATTGAAGACGTTGTAAGCGAAATCAGAAAACATAACGAAAATGCTGTTATAATTACTACTCCATGGGACGAAATAAGCGGAAAAACTATTCTTGATGCTATTGAAAGAACTGACAGCCTTGAAGAACAGCTTATACATGAAACTGAATGCCCGCACTGCGGCGGTCATCATCATCATGATGATGAATGCTGTGACCACGACCATGAACATCATCATCATCATCACCATGACGATGAATGCTGTGACCACGACCATGAACATCATCACCATGACCATGACGATGAATGCTGCGACCACGACCATGAACATCATCATCACCACCATGACGGTGAATGCTGTGACCATGACCATGAACATCATCATCACCATCACCACCATGACGCTGATGAGGCATTTACAAGCTGGGGCGTTGAAACTCCTAAGAAATTTACTGAAGACGATATCAAAAATGCTCTTGCCGCTCTTTCAGACAGCGAAAAATACGGAAATATCCTCCGTGCAAAGGGTATTCTCCCTTCAGCAGACGGAAAATGGTTCTACTTTGATTTCGTTCCGGAAGAATCAGAAATACGTTACGGCAAACCTGACTATACCGGAAAACTCTGCGTTATCGGTGCTAAAATCAATAAAACTGCTCTTTCAGAACTCTTTGGAGTCTGAGATTTATCAGGAGAAAAAATATGGCTGAAAACAATAATCTTGAATATATAAATGAAGATGAGGAAATTCCGGTATTCGTCTTTACCGGATTCCTTGAAAGCGGCAAAACTACTATGGTTCATGACTGGCTTCAGGAGGAATATTTCAATGACGGCAGAAAAACTGTAGTTATAGTCTGCGAAGAAGGCGTTATCGAATACAATGAGGAAAATCTCGCTAAAAAGAATGTTTCCGTTGTATATGCTGAAAAAGCTGAGGATTTCAATGAAAAACTCCTTGCCGATATCAGCAGAAAATATAAGCCTGCAAATATACTCATTGAGCATAACTGCATGGCAAAGATTGATGACACTTTTGGTATAAAATTTCCTGACGGCTGGTATATTGAAGATATTATAACTTCAATAGATGCTTCTACATTTGATGTATATATGAAAAATATGGGTGCTGTTATGAGCGAACAGTTCAGATATTCATCACTCGTCATATTCAACAGATGTACAAGCGATACAAAAAAAGCTAATCTCCGTGCCAATATAAAGGCTCTTAATCCTCCTGCAACCGTACTTTTCATGAATACAGACGGTTCAGTTGAAAAAGCTGATGATGTGCTTCCTTTTGATTTCAATGCAGATGTTATAAATATTTCAGATATAGATTACGGACTCTGGTATATAGATGTTATGGAGAATATCGCACGCTATGACGGAAAAACTGTCCATTTCAAAGGTATGGCGATACGTCCGGGCGGATTCCCTGAAACTGCTTTCATAATCGGCAGAAAGGCTATGACCTGTTGCAGTGATGACCTTGCATTTCTTAAACTTCTCTGTACATCTGACAAGCCTGTAAAGCTTGATAACAATGACTGGCTTGAAATTACAGCCGAAATTGAATACCGTGAAAATGATGAACCTGATTCACAAGTCCCTGTTCTTAAAATAAAGGATATCAAAAAGGCTGAAAAACCTGAAACAGAACTTGTATATTTCTCATAATCAAAAAAAGATGGATTTTAAACAAATCCATCTTTTTTATGTAATTTAATGCCAATTCGATAGTCATTTCTGTAGGGGCGAACTGTGTTCGCCCGCCGAAATT
>DJFA01000058.1:7853-30861 GCA_002431975.1 Ruminococcus sp. UBA5884 | reverse complement strand
GTTATCAGCATGAAATTTTGGTAACTGCAACGGGCGACCAATGGTCGCCCCTACATACACACCCGCTCGGTTTACAGCATACCCCAACGGGCGAACACAGTTCGCCCCTACAGAAACAATTCATCAAATCTGCGTTAACAGGTTTTATATCAGCAATTAATTCTTTTATGTTTTTTTATAATATAAAATCCTGCAAATATAAGCAATGCTCCGATAACTGAAAACATTATAATCCCCTGAACCGGCGGTATTTCGTTTATTCGTTTAATTACAGCGTTGTCCGGATAGCTCATGCATATAACTGAAAAACTGTTGTTCATGGCATGAATTATCATTGATACAAAAATACATTCTGTTCTGTATACTGAATATACAAGAATCATTCCGAGTATTGCTGTAACTGTGGACTGTATAAGATTCATATGATAAAGACCAAATGTAAGAGATACAATTATCATTGCCGCAAGAGGCTTCATTCTGTTTTTTACTGATGAATAAAGATATCCCCTGAAAAGTATTTCCTCACATACAGCCGGAAGAATACCTATTATAAGCAGAAGCTGTATAAATGGTCTGCCATCAGTTATAAGCTGCATTGACTGATTCATTTCATCGGTGCTGTCATTCATGAATAACGAAAATACAGATGTAAGAACCATATTTACAAGTATATTTCCTGCACCGATTATAATGGCACTCACTATACAGATAAAATCCGGTTTCCTTAAAAACAAAGTCTTTTTCATATCGCATTTGAGATATAATGCTCCTGCTATGCATACAGCCGCAAAGAAAAGCTGAGGTATTATTATTGAATATATAAGCGGAAGTTTTGCCGCAATTATTGCTGATGAATATATCATGAATATAACTGAAAGGAGCAGAACTATAACTGCATCTCCGATACCGGGAGTACCGCCCGATTTTATATTGGCACGTCTTTCAAAAAGCTTTATCTCCTTTGCATTTTCTTCAAAAAGTATATTTTCAGAATTATATATTCTGCTTAAAATTATTATCGAAAATGCCGCATATGCAATATTGGATACAAAAACTTCAAGTATAAGAGCTGTATTGTATTCAAATGTAAACAGCTGCTTTATAAGCAGACAGATATTAAGCACCGGAACTAATGCTGTTGAGGCAGTAAATTCAACTGACGGTATGAATG
The DNA here is from genome assembly GCA_002431975.1 of Ruminococcus sp. UBA5884. Taxonomy (GTDB): domain Bacteria; phylum Bacillota; class Clostridia; order Oscillospirales; family Ruminococcaceae; genus UBA5884. Next base: position 29,690 of record DJFA01000058.1, on the reverse strand, counting down.
AAACATATCCTGCAAGCATTACTATAAGAGTAAATGGTGTCATATAGTTCTGGGCTTCCTTGAAGCTTTTTGCCATTGAACATATCCCCATAGTCATTGCACTTATAAACATTGCAAATACTATGACGCATATTCCTGTTATTATTACTGCCGGAACAAATGACGAAATATCAATGCTTATATCCGAATTGTATGTAACTACGCTTGTATAGAGAAATCCTGTTGCCGCCGCCATTGAAAGTATATTTATAAATGCTGAAAATACTGCTATGGTTGAAACTGCAAGAAATTTTGATGCAAACATCTCTTTTCCGCTTATAGGAAGCGTAATCAGTGTTTCAAGAGTTCCCCTCTCCTTTTCGCCGGCTGTTATATCTGTTGCCGGATAGGTGGCACTCATTACAATTATAACTGCAAGAATTACGGGAAGTATTGAACCAAGCATATATCCGACCGACTGTTCAGATGATGCTGTGTCATTCTGTTCAATTTTAATCGGTTCAAGCACTGAATCTGCATTTATGCCGTTTGCCTCAAGAATTTCCGTCCTTAAATCATTCCTGTATTCAAGAAGCATATCATTGGCTACTGAAGCTGCATTTGCTGAATCTGAATCAGATGAAAGAAAATATATTCTGTATAAGGTTTTTCCGCTGTCGTCCTTTTCAGAGGTTATATATGCGTTTATCTCCTTGTTTTCAAGAGCTTCTTTACAGTCGCTTATATTATCAGCAATATTTACTGAATAACCGTATTCAGAAGAATCATTTTCAAAAACTGATTTTATTCTGTCCGCTGATTCTTCAAAATCAAAAGCTATTGTATACGATTTTTCCTGAGCTTCATTCATAACTGATACGGATATCTGGGCGGCAAATATAAATATTGCCGGATAAAGCAGCAGAGGAACAACAAGCATTATTATTATCGTTTTCTTATCCCTGAATATATCAAGCAGTTCCTTTTTATAAAGTGAAGCTGTTATTTTAAAATTCATCAAATATACCCTCCTTTTTTGTAAGACTTATAAATGTTTCACGAAGATTTGATGAACCTGTAAGATTTTTAAGCTGTGAAGGCGTACCCTGAGCAATGATTTTTCCCTTATGTATCATTATTATCCTGTCACAGAGAAATTCTGCCTCCTCCATATAATGAGTTGAATATATAACTGTTCTGCCCTTGCTTTTTTCATTCTTCATAAATCTTATTATCGAATCAGAACTTATTATATCAAGTCCAAGAGTCGGTTCATCAAATATATATATATCAGGGCTGTGTATAAGACATCTTGCAATTGATGCACGCTGAGTCTGACCGGTTGAGAGCTTTTCTATACGGTTGTCACAGAAATCCTTCATATTAAGAACTCTGAATATCTCCTCAGATTTTTTTTCTGTTTCCTCCGGTGACATACCGTATATACTGCCGAATATTTTTAAAATTTCCCTTATGCTCATTCTTGCATAAAGTTTTGTATTTCCTGAAAGATATCCGATATGTTTTTTTATTTCTGTTTTATCTGATATAATATTTCCGCTGTTTCCGTAAACAGTTATTTTTCCCTCGTCAGGAGTCATAAGACTTGCTGTTATACGCAAAAGAGTTGTTTTTCCCGCACCGTTAGGCCCTAATATACCAAGAATTTCACCGTCACCAGCTTCAAATGATATATGGTCAACCGCATAAAATTCTGATTTTGTTGAAATTCTGCTGAAAAAGGAAATTTTTCTGTCTGCCGGCTTTTCATTTCGTGTAAAGACCTTGCATATATTATCTGCCTTTATCAATTTTTATTCTCCTTTTCTTTATTATAATTGTATTGCTGTCAACATGACATCATTATATCATAATAAGAAAATTTTATCAATAAAAACCTTATGTTATTTATTAAATCATTGCGAATTATGTCGTTTTTACAGCAATTTTCACATATTTTATAATAAATTTTACAAAAATATATCCGATTGTTAAAACTCAAAAAAAAGTGTTGACAAAATGCTTTGCATCTGATATAATTAATAACCGTGAGAGGTACACAAAACAAATTAATCTCACAGAAAATAAAATATATGCGAGTGTGCTGGAATTGGCAGACAGGCACGTTTGAGGGGCGTGTGTCTTTGGCGTACGGGTTCAAGTCCCGTCACTCGCACCAGTAAAAAAGAGTTTGATTTTTTCAGACTCTTTTTTATTTTTATATATTGACATTTTTAATCGAATGCTGTATAATCAAATTGTAAAAACGATACAAAAATATTCCGTCACATATGGTATCGCTTTTATTTTATGACGGAGAAAGGGCTTTATTATGGCAATAAATCTTAAAAAAGGACAGAAAGTAGACCTTACTAAAACTAATCCGGGTCTTACAAAAATTATGGTAGGTCTTGGCTGGGATACAAACAAGTATGACGGCGGTGCAGATTTCGACCTTGACGCTTCTGCTTTCCTCCTCGGCGAAAACGGCCGTGCAAATTCAGAAGCTGATTTCGTATTCTATGGTAACCAGAAACACGCAAGCGAAAGCGTTATCCACTGCGGCGACAACAAAACCGGTGAGGGTGAAGGCGATGATGAACAGATTCTTGTTGACCTCTCAAAAGTTCCGGCAGAAATCAGCAAAATTGCTTTTACAGTTACAATTTACGATTATGAAACAAGAAAACAGAACTTCGGTCAGGTTTCAAATGCTTTCATAAGAATTGTAAATACTGCAAACAATGAAGAACTCATCAGATACGACCTTTCTGAAGACTTCTCAATTGAAACAGCTGTTGTTGTTGCTGAACTCTACAGAAACAACGGCGAATGGAAATTCAGTGCTGTTGGAAGCGGTTTCAGCGGCGGTCTTGCAGCTCTCTGCAATAACTATGGTCTTGATGCATAATCTTTGATTATATTTATAAAAACCGGTCATTTCTGACCGGTTTTATTTTTTTATGCAAATATCAATTATTTCATTATATTTTTAAGATAAAATTCAAGACTGCTTATAAGTGCTGCTGCTTCATTTCCATCATTTTCATTTCTTCTGTATCCGGCAATAATTTCATTAAGTCTGTTTACCATAAGGCTACCTGTTTCCATTCCTATATCCTTCATATTTGCAGAAATTAATGAAAGCCTCTGATATATATCCGAGCTTATATTGCTTATTCCGCAGAAAACTATATCTGAAAGCAATTCTTCAAGCTGGTTGCATATTCTTTCCATAATTCAACCTCAATCAAAATAAAAACTGTTTATTTTATTGTCATATGTAAGGCTTACAGGCACAAATACTCCGTTTATATATCTGCATATAAACGCTCTGCCAAGCTTCATGCTTTTTCTTGCAAGAGATTCTATATATGAAACGGCATTTCTGTTCTGTTCATTCCACAATATCTCACATGGATATTCATTTTTACCGTCATATAATGAAAATTCAAGTATCTGCCTTACCTTATCATAATTTATATACCGAAATTCCTCGGCTGATATTATACATATCTTTTCAGTCCTGACAGGTGCAAAATAATCATAGTCATCATCTTCAACAAGATATTTTTCTGCTGAAAGTCTGTCCTTTATAAGTGTAATCTGTGAATATGTTGTAAATCCTGAAACATTCATAAATGTATTTTTTGATGATGAAAGACGATTCTGTGAATTGGCTTTGCCGCCGAAAAGCCTGAATGATGAACCTGATATCTGAAACATTGATGCTGAATTCTGCCAGTGGGAATGACTTTTAAAACTCTGGGAAAGATATTCAATACTATTGAAATCGCTTGTTTTTTCATGGATATATGCGGCACTTGATGAATATGTATATATCTGATGGTCATCTTCACAGTAAAGCAGAGCTGTTATTCCTGCATATCCTGATTTTGTACTCCATGGATATGCTCCGAGTCCTATAAAACTCATATTCGCCATATCATCATAGCTTTTGCTTTCACTGCAAAGAATTTTAAGCTTTTCATATGAATCACTGTTTTTTATTATTGATAATGATGTATTGTATATCCTTGAAATCAGATGAAATGTATTTACTGAAACAAATTCAGCACTCTTTGCATTAAGCTTTTCAATATCCGCTGAAAAACCTCTCAGCATAAGTGATATATTATTATGAACTGTATTTTCTGCCTTGAGCGAAAGCTGTACCGCTGTATCAATATCTCCCTCATTGCAGTTGATTACACCCTTTTTCATAACCGATTCCACAAAGCTGATAACCTCATTTATATAGTCTTTATCAGGAACTATTGTTTTATTTTCAGATTTATCTTTTTTCTCGGATTTGATTTCCTTTTCCGGTTCAGGTTCTTTTTCTGTTTCAGCAGATGCTTCAACTCCGCATTCTGAAAGTATAAGAAGTCCTGTAATGATATGTCTGCATACGGTTTTTGACTGACAGCTGCATGATATTCCGCTGAAATCATCTTTTACAGCTACTTTTATATCGCCGAATGATATATTCACAAATTCGCCGCTGCATGATATCTCTGCTTCGGAAACTGATTCCAAATCTTTAAGACCTCTTTTATATATACCCTTATTTGAAATTTTTATAAGATTATCCTCATTTATTTTCGGAATTATCCCTGAAATTTTCATCTCGCAGCCGTTATCAGCTATGATATTACATTTCCTATCCATTCAGCAAGTCCCTCCGGTGTTACTGCACATACTTCCGCCCCACGCTGTGCCATATTTTTTGCGGCTCTTTCATCATAGCATGGTGATGCTGAATAATCCAGTGCAGGCAGTACAAAAAATTTTGCTCCTGATTCAATTATTGAAGAACAACAGCCATACATAAGACGATAATCATTGCCGTCATAAAGGTCGCTTATCAGAATAACTATTGTTTTCTGTGGTGCTGAAATAAGCTTCATCGCATAAAGCAATGCCTTATAGATATCAGTTCCGCCTCCGAGCTGTACTTTCATAAGAGTTTCAACAGGGTCTGATGTATATTCACTCAAATCTACTATACTTGTATCAAATATTACAAGATTTATGCTTATAAACGGCAGTTTTGCAAAAATTGATGCCATAACTGCTGAATATATTATTGAATCGCTCATGCTTCCGCTTTCATCAACAAGAATTATTATATTCCATGGATTATATTTTCTTACATTGGCATCAAAATATATTCTCTGCGGTATTATTGTCTTATATTCAGGACTGTAATTCTTTAAATTTCTCTCAACTGTTCTTTTAAAGCTGAAATTTCTGTAAACTTTCGGAGCATTACTGCTGTTCGGGAGTTTTTTTCCGTAAAATGCTTTATGAACCTTTACTTCAAGGCGTTTTTTCAGCTCATTTATTACATTTTCTATTATCTCATACGCCATTTTCTTCACGTTTTCAGGCATGATATGACGAAATGTAAGCAATTTTTTCAACAAGTCAATATCCGGCTGTATTTCCTTCAGAACATCGGGGTCTGTAAGCATTTCAGTCATTCCATACTTGTCAAGGGCGTGTTTCTGCATTATCTCGCAGGTCTTTTTCGGGAAAAGCTTTTTAACCTTTTTAAGCCACAAAGGTATATCCATGACAGATGAACTTTTTCCTCCGTTTTTTTTTCGCATATTCCTGTTTTCTGAATACTCATTGTCATAGAGAAATGAAAGCACTGAATCAGCTTCCCTGTATTCATCTGAACCAGGCAGTTCATTTTCAGCAAATTCTCCGAGAATCAGCCTCCAGCGTAAAAGAGCTTCTTTTTCTTCCATATCAGTACAATCTCCATTTTTTAAGATTATCAGCTGCTTTTCTGTCAGCATTCAGAGCCGCCGCTGTTTCTTCAATACTGTATTTATAGCTTCCTGAAAATTCATCTGATGATGTATTATATCTTTCTGCTATCATTTTGCTTATTCTTTCAGTTTCAGCCGGTATGAAATTAGTAAACGCATATCTCATCTGCGGAAGCATTGCCATAAATTCATCATGATTCATTGATGATACTATTCTGTCTATCTGTCCGAGCAGCTTTGAATCAGTGAAAATTATATCTCTGCCTGCCATAAACATTCCGCATAAAAACAGTGCTGTTTCATCATTTTCAGCTGTTTCAAGATATGAATTGATAATTATTCCGTATCCTTCTGTACCTATCCTGCCGGCTTTGAAAAGCACTGCCTCTGCAAGACCGTAAATCTGCGGTTTGCATTCAGGACTTTCAGCGATTTTTTCAAGTTCATCACAAAGCATACCGCATGAACAGAGCTTGTCATATTCAAGACTCATTGAATACAGCATTTTTATACCTTTACATACTTCGTCCTGTATGTCATCATCTGCATTCTTTATCTTGTCAAGCAGTAAAACTGCCCTTTCAAATGACAGATTTATATATTCAGATATAAAATCTGCAATATTTCCGTTTCTTAATTTCTGCATTACTGCAAGATTTCTGAGCTTTAATATAAAATCACATACACTTGTAAAATTATTGTCGGAAAGAATAACTGAACGTATAAAATCATTCTTTTTATCATATATGCTGTTCATTCCCATGACATGAATATGTATCATGAGTTTTCCCAGTTCAGATGATGTCATATTGCTGCTGAACTGCTTTTCTGCAAGTGAAATGCATATCTGTGATATACTTGCTCCGAATACTGACAAATCTGTAAGAGCCGTTTCAACTCCTGTGCTGTATCTGCATCTCCACTGTTCTCTTATAAGATTTCTGTCTTTGTTATTAACATAATCTGCTCCGGAAAGCATTTTGCAGAAACCTGTATTCAGAAATTCCATTCTGTGCAGAAAACAGCTTTTTTCATAATGTGACGGCTTTTTGACCGTTTCAAGAGTCATATCCTGATATGCTATTGAATTGGTCTTTATGCGGTACTTTTTGCAAAGCATATGAAATTCCTCAACTACCGGAGGAATTATGCTTTCATCTGCGGCAACGCTTCCCATGCCCATTCCTGTAAGCTGTCTGTAAAGGAAATCAAGTTCAAATGATGACGATATATTGATATCTCCCTTTACAAATGTACTCCTGACGGCATCTGTAAGCTCATATACTCCGGCAGAACTTTTATCCCTTAAATTTGCAAGCGATTTTGCCATCGTCATTGCATTTATTTCATCAGGCACTGATACAGGCTGTTTTGTTCTTGTATATCTTGCTGTTTTAATGATATATTCAAGTACTGTTTCTTCATACGGATTCTCTATATTTTTATCAGATAATCTTTTCCATATCTTCTGATAGAATGATGGGAACGGTATTCCTGCACCGTATCCGCTTTTGCTGTCTGTTTCAAGAAATGAGTATGGCATGAGATAGAGAGCTTTTGCTGAACTGTCGCATTTTTTAAGCCTTGGAAGCTTTGTTTCAGGTGACAGCAGTCCTGCAATATGATATGCTCCGGCAACTACAAGAATTTTGCTGTATTTTTTTCTGTATTCAGCTATATTCCCTGACATATATTTTTCACGCTGTGCATTTTTTATATGTTCGGATTCATCATTATGACCGCACTGACGCATATAATACCCCAGTGCTGTCACTCCTCTTACAAATTCATATGCTGTTTTATCTGCTGCCGGAATTTCAAAACGACTCTCCCAGAATTCTGAAAAATTACGGCAGTTATTCTCATATGCTACCTTTTCAGTATAAAATATTTCATTTTCATAGTCATCTTTTCCGAAATCAAGCTGAAGCTTGTTTTTTCCGGTATTTACAAGCATATCCGCATACGGCATATCTATAAAATGCACATCAATGCCATTATTTTCTGCAACTCTTATTGCTGTCATTTCAGGGGAATATTCCAGAAACGGATAATATGCTCTGTATTTTTCATGAGAATCATCTATTATTCCCTTTTTATCATCATAGCTGTAGTAAATGCATACGGGCGGAACTGTCTTTTCATCGGCAAGATATGGTATCAGAAAATCAGCATCTGCTGCTCCCTCTATCAGTATAACCTCCGGTCTGTAATCCTCTATTACACTGATAAGATGATATGAACAGGCAGGAGAATGATGACGCACCGGATAATATATTACATCTGACTGCATATCAAATGATGCCTTGAAAAGACTTTCTGAATCATTGAATATACTATTTTTCATATAATTTCAACCTGTTATTTAAGATATGTACGGCTGTTATAGAGTTCTCTCCACAATCCGCCTGAACGTTCAGCCTTTATTTTTACTGAACCATTGTAATAATCTTTAAGCTTCGGCAAATCATCTTTATTTTCCTTCATTACAGAACCAAGCAGATTTTCTGTAAGAGTTTTCATATCTATCTCACCATTCCCATAATAACAGGCACTGAGTGCTGACTGATAATATACTGATACTGCTTCTGCTGTACTCATAACCCCTGATAATTTCTGTATCTTTGCCTTTTCAAATGACTGCCCTGAACGCAGTTCGCTGAACGCCTCTGCAAGAACATCTACAACATCTTTCTGAACCGGAACATCAATTCCTGCATCTTCAAGCATTGTTTCACACTGTTCCTTAATTATTCTGCTTTCAAGTGCAATACTCTTTACAGGTTCAACAGTTTCAAAATTAAATCTTCTTTTCAAGGCACTTGACATCTCATTTATGCCCTTGTCACGGGTATTTGCTGTAGCTATTACATTAAAGCCCTTTGCGGCAAATATCATTCCATCACTGCCAAATTCAGGTATATTCATTACTCTGTCACTCATTATTGATATGAGTGTATCCTGTATTTCAAGCGGACAGCGTGTTATTTCCTCAAATCGTGTTATAATTCCGCTCTGCATTCCGGTATAGACCGGTGCAGGAACAAGTGCTTCCTTTACCGGCCCTTTTGCAAGCAGCAAGGCATAATTCCATGAATATTTTATATTATCTTCAGTAGTTCCGGCTGTTCCCTGAACTGTATTTGTGCTGTTTCCGGATATTGCGGCGGATAAAAGCTCTGAAAGCATTGTTTTTGCAGTTCCCGGTTCTCCTACAAGCATAAGACCTCTGTTGCTTGCAAGAGTCACGACTGCTCTTTCAACGAGTGAATCATCTCCATAGAATTTCTGGGATATTTCAACCTTTTTGCCATTGTATTCAATAGGTTTCTTTTCACCGAGTATAAATGACCTTACGGCTTTCGGCGACATGAGCCAGCCCTCCGGACGCTTTCCGGTATCAGCGGCTCTGAGTGCTTCAAGTTCTTCTTTATACTTTACTTCTGTAAGCGGTTTCTGTACATTCATATTATTTACACCTTTACATATCTGTCATATTTTCAATTATTTCCATGCAGCAGCTTACAAAACGCTTGTTTACCTCAAGAGGATTAAGCACATAATCTCCGTCAACTGTCTTGAATTTTATCTCTTCAAGATTTACATCTTCATTGTAATCCTGTCCGAAATAAAGAACATCGCCGTCAATATGCAGATATATTCCAAGATAATCGTCAACAAGGTCATATCCTTCAAATGAACCGCCGTCACCGGCTGCTCCACGCAGCATATTGTATTTTTTCGCTGCTGCTGCCATTTTTCCGGATTTGCATGATTTGCCGATATATTTTGATACCTGATTATCTTCAATATCCTTTTCGGATAATTTTATAATTTCTGCATTGAGCTGGATAAACGGCTGGACAATCTCATAATCATCGAACTGTTCTTTCCATTTTTCAAGTACTTCTCCCTCTATATCAACAGGGTGAACAAGTGTTATATCTGCTTTTTCAGGAAGTTCATATTCATCATCATCTTCATTGCAGAATGAACCGTCTGAAAGATATCTGAATGTACTCTTTACCTTTCCATTCTCATATACTCCCCATACAAGTTTTTCTGCAAAGCAATGCATAACTGCATTTTCCTCAAAAAGTTTCCGCCAGTTTTCAGCAGTCCATGTTCTGCCATTCATAAATACCTTTTCAAGACGCTGTTTCTGAGTTGCTGTTACGGTTTTAATCTGTTTTTTAAGTTCTGAAAATTCCTTTTTAGCAGCTTCTGCCTTTACTGTATCATCATTTGCATTAGGCTTAGGCATACTCTTTATATCCTTATTTTTAGCATTGTCATGGATTGAAAGTGTAAAATCAGGCATAAGCGATACTGTAAATGTTCTTGAACCATAGTCAAATATTCTTTCGCCGCTCTTGCTGAATCCAAGTGATGGTATTATCTTGTCTGAAAGCTCATCAACCGGCACTCCAAGAACTTTTGCTGTATATGCAAATGCTGATTTTGCGGCACTTTTAACCATATTGCTCGGGAATTTCCTTGATATTGAATCAACTGTAAGCAGTGCGACTGCTCCGCCGTTAAGAGCCATATTTCCGACTACAAATGAGGCAAGCTGACCTCTTGAAGCTGCTGCCCATGTTTCAAGCTGTTTTTTAAGGCTTATTATCTGGCTGTCTGAGGCATAAAGACAGTATGGAAGTGTAATAAATTTCTTCTTTGTATCAGCTCCGCTTTCAACCCAGAATTTGAATATATTTTCAAGTGCTGCCTGCAAATCGGCTTTGTTAAGGTGTTCTGCCGCCTTGTCGCATAATGATATTCTGTAAGGCTCATCAATTATCATATATTCTGAAATTATGTATTCAATTATTTCAGGAGCAGCTGTTCCGCTCATATCCGCATAGCGTATGCCTTCAAAACAGCTTTCATCTATCCATGAAATTTTTCTTTTCATAAGAGGAGTGAAATTTTCTTTACAGAATTCCTCTGTAAATTCATTTGATGTAAATGCAAAATCCTTGCCGAATTTCCTTACATTATCCCATTTCTTTATAATCTGTGCAACAGCCGCTTCCGCAGTTCCTTTGAGTTTAGGCAGCATCGCTTCAATTTTCGGACGTATTTCAGATTCATAGTTTTCAGCAATTTCCATAGCCTTTATACGAACAGTCTTAGCCTTGCTTTTAAGTGCTTTTATCACAGGTTCAAAACTCTTTTCCGCAAAATCAGCACTGTAATATGCTCCGAGCCATGCTACTGTTGATGAAGCATCTTCTGCTGTACTGAAATATTCAAGTGCTTCTTTCGGGTACATTTTTATAAAATCAAGGAAAATATTTTTGTCAAATTTAAAATAGTTCTTATACCAGCTGCTTGTACTCAAAGCACAGTATGATTTAAAAATACTGTCAACAGGCAGAATTTCATTGACGATAAGTTTAAGACTTTCTTCTTCAGGTATATCAAGGCAATACTTTCTTACCTGCATAAATGAAAGAATATTTACTGCAACATCAATATTTTTATCATAATTTTTATCACCTTTGATATAAAAATTAAGCAACATAAACTTTACCATATTTTTTGCAGTTTTATTATAGTCATAAAGGGAATACAATGCACTGAGTTCATGGGAAGCGAAATATCCATATTTTTTCACTACGCTGATTTTTGATGCTGCTTCCTCCAGATTGTCGGAGCTGAAAAGGCGGATAAATTCAACAGGACTGAGTTTTTCTCCATCATTTCGTCTTCTATTGATATCATTTAAAACTCTGTCACGCATTTTGGAAACATATTTTTCCATTACTTTGTCGCAATCCTTTATTTCATCGCCGTTTTTAATCATTTTGGCAAGCATGAAAACATTTACAGAGCTTTCAATATCTTTCTCATAAATCCTTACAAACATTTCCTTGTCATAGTCATATGCTTCATTAAGCATATCAAAGAAAATTTTTGATGTATAATAACCTCCAGCTGTCTTGTTAATCATATATCTGTAATATGCTTGCTGTTCATTCATATCAAACAGGGCTGTTTTAAGGCTTAAACCCATAGTTTCCTTGAATACGCATTCCATAATAGTCACATAGGACAACACACGAAGATTGCTGACTATGAATTTTTTCATTGATTCATCATAGTTCCAAAGGCGGCAGGCTATATAAATTCCGTATCCCTCCGGGATTTTGTTAATATTTTCCTTGATTGTTTCAAGACAGTAGCTGTATCTTTCAGTATCTTTAAGAAAAAGATTTGTCATGATAAAAAGCCAGAGAATAAGCTCATTGTCTTTAAAATCAGTTTTCTTTATTTCAGCTATTTCATCTTCATAAGCTTTTACCAAAGCCGATGCAAGTTTATAGACTTCATTTATATGATAATAGTGACTTGTGTCAGAAAATCTGAATTTAGTATCATTGATTATATCCATAAATGAATATCCGAGCATTTTGCATACATTTACATCAGAACCGCTTATTCTGCTTATCAGCAGACCGTTGTTGTTTATCTGAGAAATTACATAAAGGATTCTTTCAGCAATATCAGCATTTTCGCCTTTGCCTTTAAGTTCTTTTACAAGTTCTTCAGGATAATAATAAATATTTACAAATCTTCTGAGAGTAATATTTTCCTTTTTTTCCTCACCGGATATGAAATTTTCGAGTTTCTGACTTGTGTTTATTTTATAACTTCTCTTGATTCTTTCCCATACGTCATAGATTTTATCTTCTGTCATTAGTACTCAACCTCCTTTTTAAGTAATATTATAGCATAGTTTTTAAAAAAATACAACAAAAAAACACAGCCGAAGCTGTGTTTTTTATGTAATGTGCAATTATTATTCCTTAACACCGCCGAGTGCAACGCCTTCAATGATAAATCTTGAAAGGATAAGATAGATAACAACAAGAGGTACGATTGAAATAGCGATACCGGCATAGATGATACCATAGTCAGTAGCAAGTCTGTCTGAGCTAAGACTCTTAATCATCATAGGAAGAGTTTTCTTTTCTTCTGAAACAATCATCATACTTGGTGTGAAGTAGTTGTTCCAGTTCTGAATGAATGCGAAGATTGCCTGTACAGCGATAGCTGGTTTCATCATCGGGATACCAATCTGGAGGAATGTTCTGAATTCTCCGCAGCCGTCAATTCTTGACGCTTCAACGATATCCAGAGGGAATGATGATTTAAGATACTGTCTCATGAAGAATACTACCGCAGGAGCTGCTATTGCAGGAAGAATAAGCGGAAGAAGTGTATCATAGAGGTTGATTTTAATCATGAATTTCATAAAACCAACACCTGAAACCTGTACCGGAATCATGAGTACGGCAATAATGAATGTGTAAGCACCTTCTCTGATTTTGAAGTCATAAACTGTAAGACCGTAAGCTGTGAGAGCTGAGAAGAATACTGAAAGTACTGTAGCACAGGCTGAAATGATAAAGCTGTTCTTGAAACCTATGAAAGGCTTGAATACGTCCTTATCCATAAGAGCTCTGTAGTTTTCAAGGAAGTGAGTGCTTGGAAGCAGACTAACACCTGTTGAAATCTGCATATGAGTTCTTGTAGCATTGCAGACAAGAATCCAGATAGGAAGGATACTTATAATTGTAAGGATAATACATACAATCATGATACCTAATGACTGTGCTCTGAGTTTGGCGTTATAGTTGTCCTTGCCGCCATAAGTTGATTTCATGCTCATATTTCAAATCCTCCCAAACCTTTATTTTTCTGCTTAGCCTGTTTTTTAAGCTTCTTGAGCTGTTTTTTACGCTTTGCAGCATCAACGTCACGGTTAAGGTAGAAAGTGATAGAACCGAGTATGCTTGTCATTATGAAGAGCAGGATTGAAGCAGCAGCTGAATAGCCGTACTGTTTGATTGTACCTACATAACGTTCATAGATGAAAATTGCGATAGTCTTTGTATTCGGGTCATTGTTTGTTCCTGCATTGTAAAGGAGCGGGATATCGAACATCTGAAGACCGCCTATCATTGAAGTAATAACTGTATAAAGGAGGATAGGTCTGAGTGACGGAACAGTAATCTTTGTAAATACCTGCCATGAGTTTGCACCGTCAATATTTGCAGCTTCAAACAGTGAAGGATTGATACCCATGATACCTGACATAAGGAGAATCATAGTATTTCCGTACCACATCCAAGCCTGAATGAATGAAACCATGCCTCTTTTAATAGAGCCGTCTGTAGTGAACTTGATAGCTGTATCGATAATTCCCATTCTCATGAGAGTACCGTTTACAGGAGCTTCTGAAGTTTCGCCGAAAAGTGAAAGGAAGAGAACGGCAACTGATGAAGCTGTGATGATATTAGGCATATACATAACAACCTTGAAGAAGCCTTTTCCTTTGATTTTAAGTTTTGAATCAGTAAACCATACTGCAAGGAGCAGAGAAAGGGCAATCTGCGGAATGAAGTTTAAAAGCCAGATATTAAGAGTATTCTTTATTGACTGTAAGAAACCTTCATGCAGAGCCTTTGTTGTACGGTTTGTTGATGTAAAGAGAAGGTCCTGGAAGTTTTTAAGTCCTACAAATGTATCAACGCCGTTCTGTACATTTGTGGTACTGATTGTGAAGGTATAAATCAGCGGATAGAGCTGAAATATCGCATAAATCAGGAAAAACGGCAATATGAACATATAGCCGTATTTAGCGTAACTTATTGTACGTATGTTACGCTGTGCTGCTGAAGATGGCATAGGTTATTCACTCTCCTCAAAAAAATAACGTAATTTTAATAATCATCAAATATCAATCATAATATATAGGGATAGGCTACAGGATGACAGACTCATCCCGTAGCACCCAATTCTGTTTTTTATTTTATTTATTAAAGAAAGAGAATTAATCCCATGTAAGGTCAGTAATCTTAGCAGCAACTGCATCCTTGAAAGCTTCGATTGTTTCATCTACGCTTGAGTAGTCGCCGTTGTTGTAAGCCTCATAAGCTGTCTGGAATGCCAGCTTGATATCTGAGTCATACTTTGTGATTTTACCAGCAAGGTCAATCTTGTCAGCAGCGTCCATGAATACAGCGAACTGGTCCTGACCGCCGAGGTTTTCGTTCTTGTTTTCGCCTGAATCAACGATTTCCTGCATAACCTTCTTGTTGTTTACGAAGTCGCTTGAAGCGAGAGCGTAAGCCTTCATTGATTCGTCATCAACTGTGAAGTATCTGATGATATCAGCAACGATGTCAGCGTTGTCGCAGCTTGGTGCAACTGTGAGCCATGTACCACCCCAGTAGTAGTCGTTAGGACCTGTAACGAGTTTCCACTTACCGTATGTTTTACCGCCCTTGCCGCCAGCAGCTGATTCAAGGATTGTTTCACCGATGCCCCATGTAGATACGAAGTAACCCATTGTTTCGTCAGTCTGACCCTTAGCAAGCCATGAACCGTCTGAAGCCCACTGAGTGATACCTGGGCAAACGTAGCCTTTTTCGTACATTGTATGAGCCATTTCAACGAAGTTTGTAACGTCGTCATTTACAACGAGCTTGTTGTCTACAACCCATGCTGAATCTCTGTTAGCTGAGAATACCTGCCATACGCCACCGAGTGATGTTGTAAGAGCTGTCTTCTTGTCGCCTGACTTAGTCATAACTTCTTCAGCAGTCTTCATGAATGTATCCCAGTCTTTAACCTTTTCCTGCATTTCTTCAGGAGTCTTTACGCCGAGGTATTCTTCAGCGAGGTCAGCTCTGTAAGCAAAACCACCAGGAGCACACTGCCATGAAACAGCCTTGAGAACGCCGTCTTCTGTAGTACCGATATCCTTAGTATACTGATACTGGTTAGCAAGTTCAGCTTCTGTGATACCGATATCTGAGAGAGGAGCTGATTTTTCGTCATTACCGAGGTAGTTAAGAGCCCAGTCAGCTTCTGCACAGTAAAGGTCGAGGTCCTTTCCTGAATCGAAGTACTGGTCATAGTACTGTGAAGCTTCGCCGCCGCCTACACCGTGAGCAACAACGTTAAGTGTAACGCCGTCCTTTGAGAAAGTGCCGTCGCCGTTATCTGTCCAGCCCTTATCCTTGCAGTAGTAGTTCTTAACCATGTCCGGGAATTCTGTATTCCATGACATAATTGTGAGAGTGTCGCCGCCTGTCGGGAGCTTAACTTCTCCGCCTGCTGCTGATGAATCGTCAGCTGCTGATGAATCGTCAGCTGCTGAGCTGTCGTCTGCTGCTGATGAATCATCTGCTGCAGAAGAATCTGCTGATGATGAAGAATCTGCTGTTGATGATGAGCTGCTATTGCCGCCATTGTCACAGCCTACGAGAGCTGATGAAGCAAGAGCAAGAGTAGCAATAAGAGCTAATGTTCTTTTTAAACTGTTCATTTGAAAATTTCCTCCTTAAATAATTATATTATATTAAATTAATATAATAAGCGAATGAATCAGACGGCAGTCAGATTTCTGACTGTTTCGCCTTTGAGCAGAGTACCTTTTACTATCAGTTTTCTGTTGTCAACTGGTTCTTTTCTGATAGCCTGTATAAGCAAATCTGCGGCAAGACTTCCTATTGAACCTGTATCCTGTTCAACAGTGGTGAGTCTGGGTTTTGACATCTGAGCGAAATAAGTTCCGTCATAGCCGGCAATTGAGATATCGTCCGGAATGGAGATACCGGCTTTTGCAGCGGCTCTGAAAGCACCGAATGCAGCAAAATCGTCAGGGACGAGTATGCAAGTAGGCGGTTCATAAAGCCTGAGCATATCGGAAAATATTTTTTCACAGCTTTCAACATCATGATATTTTCCTTGCTTCACATAGTCAGGACTTACTTCAAGACCAAATGAATGCATAGTATCTATGAATGAAGTAAGGCGGTTTGTAGTGACCTGTGAGCTGTCGCCGTATATGTATGCGATTTTTGAATGTCCCATTTCGTGGACATAATTTACAATGCTTCTTATACCGGAAACGTTGTCCGAAAGCACGGCAAGCTTATTTTCGCTTACATAATCAACTGCCACAAGCGGAATATCGCTTTTGAAAAGCTCGACCACATCATCGTCACAGAAATCAACGCAGGCAACAACCACGCCGTCAAAGCTGCGGTATCTGCAATGTTCAAGGTATGACATTGAACGGCTGCCTATTTTGGTATTTATAAACATGATGTCATATCCATGTTTTTCAGCCTCGACCTTGAAGCTGTCAAGGACTGATGAAAAATATGAATGTTTAAGACCGCTCTGTGCCTTGTCAATGAAAAGCACACCGATACTGAAGGTTTTGTTTGTTTTCAGGGCTCTTGCCTGTGAATTTGGAAAATATCCGAGTTCACGGGCTGTTTCGCATACGAGTTTTTTAGTGGCTTCACTTACATCGCTGTGATTATTGAGAGCCTTGCTTACTGTAGCGATAGATACTCCGCATTTTTCAGCGATATTTTTTATGGAAACCATTATCTCACGACCTGCCTGATGCGTTACTGTCACACACCATATTCCGAAAACGTTTAAGCCTCTGTAACAGCACATAAAAATGCCATAAAATCTTTTCGGTAAATCTAATATACAATGTTAAGCCGCAAAAGTCAATATTTATAATCAATCTTTAATTATTTTTGTGCTGACAATACAAAATTATCATCAAATTTTTAGCTAATTTGACGGACAATCACACGAATTTTACACAAAGTTGACAAAATGGTAAAAACGGCTTCAACAATATATACAAACGTTTTTAATGAATTGTTTATGCAGGTTTCCGATGATTGTTATTTGGTCGCCTGCCGAATTATGGTTAAACCATAAATTTGATAATTGTTTTCTGTATAAAAAATTATCGGTTGACAGATTACAGGCGGCAGTTTGCCGCTGTTCGCCCGTTACAGGTTACTGTATACAGGCAAGGGCAGTATATACAAATGCGGTTGAAGAACAGAATGTCATTACCGCAGACAATATCAGAATTTCAGGTATTGCCGCTGATTTCTTTGCGGACTTTGAAATATTTTCAACTGCTGCTCCTGTAAAATATGCCGCTGGTATAAAAACAGGTGTCACATATCTTATATTCATGGTGCAGGTAAACGGATATTTAATGCAGAATACTATATAATTTCCGAAAAATGTTACAAATATTGCGGCAAGGAAAATTTTCATAAGCATAGGACATGATGATTTTCTGCTGAAAATATATATCATTGCAATCACTGATATTATCCCAATTATTACAGATGACCAGAAAAGTATTACAGGAGCTGTGTCAAGCTTTGAATTCCAGTTTAAAAAATTCTTTTCATCAAAGCATAATGTTTTAAAGAATGCTATCAGCGGATTAAATTCCTGATATTTGTCATCGTCCCACAGCCACTGGACAAACACACTTTTAAACTGATATAATGAAAAATCCGTAAATCTTTTAAGTGTATTCATTTCGCCGAGATACTGGGCATTTCCTTCTATATTGATTTCAGCGATATAATTGAAAGGCATTTTGAATTTTGTATAATTTCTCACTGACCACCAGAGTCCGAGAGGCATACATATTACTGCAAACATTATATACTGAAAAATATACGAGCCGATTTTTTTCTGTTTTATCTGCTGTACAAACTTAACTACAAAGACTATTGCAACTGCCGGAGCGATAAGTCCTGCTGATGCTTTTGTCATCATTCCAAGACCTATGCTGAGAGCTATTGCGATTATATTTTTTATTTCAGGATTTTTATACCATTTTATTGTATAAAGCACCGCAAGACATATGAACATTATTGAAAGCATATCATTGTTTACGCTTCCGGACATAAGTATAAATGACGGGCTGAAACATATCAGTGCAGTTGCTGCTGAAAGACCTTTTCCCTTTAAATCAAGCTCCCTGAATATGCAGTATATCGTAAACATTATGACACAGCTGTAGATAAACACGGGATACTGTGCATAGTCATAGAATTTATCCTCCGGAACTCCGAATGCTGAGAGAATTTTAAACCATAACGCCTCTATCGTATGATGAAGCGGCGGATGATAGAACTGCCATGCATTTCTCGGGTCTGTATCCGGAATTGCATTATGGTCATAGATATATTTCATATAGCCGTAATGACCTGCTCCGACATCAAATGAACCCTCATCATGCTGTCTTGTAAAGCCGTCTGTATAGAGAATATAGAACAGTCTTAGCATCACACCGGCTGTCAGCGATATAAGATTACAGTTTTCAGCTGTACAGAATTTCAGTTTCTTTTTCCTGCATATGAATATTATTGCTGATACAGCGACAATTACAGTCATTACAAGTGACATATATGCTGAAATAATTCCTGCCCTGCCAATATCCGTTCCGCCGGATATCAGAATTATAAGAGTACACAGCAACAGAAATGCTGCCGGAATTTTAAGATTTATTATAAAATTACGGATTTTGTCTTTCATTAATTTGTTTCTCCTTTTTAGCAGATAATTCTATTATACAATAATATCAGGGTATATGCAATATTTTTCATAATATTAACCTTATATAATGCCATATGGTTGCATAAAAACAAAAAATCCGTTCATTTTTTTAATCTGAACGGATTTTTAACGCAAATTCTATAATAGAATTTCCCATAAAACGCATTTTTACAATATTATTCCAAGTGCAAAAATTACAGCGGTTACTGCAAGCACTGCCGCATCTCTTGCCGCAAAACTGTATTTCTTGTATCCGCTGTCGGATTTTCTGAGGTTAAAACCACGCAGTTCCGCTGATACCGCACTTGTATCTATCTTTCTGACTGATGATATAAGAAGCGGCACGCAGAGAGGTATTATAAGCTTTATTTTCCTGAATATATTTTTTGTATCAAATTCAACTCCCCTTGCAGTCTGTGCCTCTATTATTTCTGACATCTCATTTGAAAAAACAGGTATAAAGCGGATTACTGTTATTATCGAAAATACATACTTATACGGTATTTTAAGCTTTGATACCATAACATTTGAAAGGTCTGTCATCTGTGTGACTGAAAGCATTATTGCAAGCGGAAGCGTTGCCGCCATAAGACGCATTACAAGCAGAAGTGAAAATGATATTCCGTTGTCTGTTATGCCAAGATTAATAACAGGTATCGTAAAAAGTACATTTCCGCTCTTTATAAACAATACCTGAACTATAAACAGTATAATTGAAAGCTTTCCCAGTCCTTTGAGCAGATTAAGTGCAAGCTTCATTATTCCGGCTGATGCGGCTATGCATATATTAAGCAATATAACTGCAAGTATGAAAAAATGATTGCTGTTTACAAAGCACACTGCACACAGAAGCAGTGAAACTATAAGCTTTGTAAGCGGATTGAGTCTGTGAAAAAGCGAATTTCCATCGCAGTATTCAAGAAATCCTTTCATTTTTTTCTGCTCCTTTCGGATAATCTTTCAAGCATTTCGCTGTTTGTGAATACATCATCAAATCCATCAAGACGCATTGCAAGACCTGCAATCTGAGGCGGCATAAGTCTTGCCTGCATAAGTATATCATTATCCTTCATGACTTCACGCATATTTCCGTATTTCAGAAGATGACCATGATTCATGACAAGTACTTTCTGTGCAAAATCAAGCACTATCTCCATATCATGCGTTACCATTATAACAGTAGTACCTTTTTTATTGAGTTCTGATACAATATTCATGATATGCATACATTCGCTGTAATCGAGTCCTGTAGTAGGTTCATCAAGTATAAGGACTTCCGGTTCAACCGCTATTACTGAGGCAAGAGCAATTTTCTGGCGTTCTCCACGGCTCATGGTAAAGGGGTCTTTTTCGCCGTCAAATCCGAATGCTTCAAGAGTTTTTTCACACTGTTCCCTGCAATAATCCTTATCATTGCTTACACATTCAAGACCAAACATTATTTCTTCCCTTACAGTATTCTTGCATATCTGTCTGTCAGGATTCTGGAAAAGAAATCCGATATGCTTTGCAAGCTTGCTTGTCCGTGTAGTTTTTGTATTCATTCCTGCAACTGTAACATCACCCTGAGAGGGTTTGAGAATCCCGTTGAACATTTTGCTGAGAGTAGTTTTTCCTGCACCGTTAGCACCAAGTACTGCGGCAAATTCTCCTTTTTCTATATGAAATGAAACATTTTTAAGTACAGATGTTTCACCGTATCCGAAGCATACATTACTGAAATCAATCATTTTTCAAAACCTCTCCTGCCATTTTTTCAGCATCATCAAGATTCACCGGATATTCACCGCTGTAAAGTCCCCTGTCCTGCAAATCTCTTGCAAGTCTTACTATTCTCGGACAGTTTATACCGAGTCTTTCAAGTTCATGACTGTGTACAAGCACATTTTTTACTGTATCAAAGAATACTGTTTTACCTTTATCCATAACAAGAAGCTTATCAGCAAATTCACACTGGAGCATAATTTTCTGTTCAACTATTATTATAGTCATGCCAAGTGAACGGTTAAGCTCTTTAAGCATTGCAAAAATCTGATAGCTGCTCTGGGGGTCAAGTTCTCCTGTAGGCTCATCAAGTACAATAATCTTTGGTTTAAGGGCAATTATTGAAGCAATTGCAACTTTTTGTTTCTGACCGCCGCTGAGAGTATTTATATTTCTTGACCTTAATTCATTTATTCCAAGCATTGACAATGCATTTTCAATGCGGCTTTCTATTTCTGATTCAGGAACTCCGAAATTTTCGAGTCCGAAAAGTATTTCATCTTCAACTATTGTTGAAGTCATCTGACCGTCAATATCCTGAAATACGCTTCCTACCTGAAGTGCGAGCTGTTCAGGAGATGATTCAACTGTATCAGTGCCGTTTATTTTTACTGCTCCATAAAAATCCCCCTCATAATGATGAGGTATTATTCCGTTAAGGGCATATGTAAGAGTGGATTTTCCGGCACCGCTTGCACCGATAATTCCTATAAATTCTCCGTCATTTACTTTGAATGATATATCTTTAAGGGCATATTCACTGCTGTTTTTATACTGAAAACATAATTTTTCAAATTCTATCATATAAATATCAATCCTTTATAAAATTATCGGTAAACCATAACAGGCGACCATTGGCCGCCTACGAAAATAATTCAGCAAACTACCGTTTGCT
>DJFA01000058.1:6416-7706 GCA_002431975.1 Ruminococcus sp. UBA5884 | reverse complement strand
AAAAAAGCTGGGCAAAAACTTTTATTCCCGCCATTACTTACTGATAACATTTTACAAATGGGCGGATATTTTTCTTTAACGCAAATCTGATGGTTATTCTTTGTAGGGGCGAACAATGGTCGCCCGTTTGGGTATGCTGTAAACCTGACGGGCGACCAATGGTCGCCCCTACTTTTATTCTGCTTTGAATGCTAATTTCATCGGTGCATAGAGAATACTTACGATAATTGTATTTATAATTGCTGTACCGAAAATAATTCCTGCAAATACTCCGAGTGCTGTCGGCTGAACATCTGCTCCGGCATAAAGCATTACATAAAGGAGTCCGAGATATGTAAAGCCGCTTACAAGTGTTGCAAGGAATGTACATACTGCCGGTCTGAAATCAACTTTTTTGACTTTAAGCGGAAGATGTATAAGCAGACACATTGCAGCTGCTCCTATTGCTTCACTTGCAATATTGATATAAGGAGTTCCGGGGAAGAACTGACAGGTAATCCCTGCGATTATTCCGATTATTACTGATTCGTGGAATTTAGGCTTTATAAGCATGATTGCAAGACAATACATTGCTATAATGAAATTAGGCTTCATTCCTCCGAAGTTGACTACTGAACCTACAAAGAATTTAAGCACTGCACCGGCTGCAAGCAATACGCCGATAAGTATAATGCTTTTAAGTTCAAGACCTGATTTTTCTTCTTTTTTAACGATTCTTCTTGCTGCTGTTTTTTCCATGATAAATACCTCTTTCTGCCCTTTTTTAAGGCGATTTGTTTTAATTTGTGTTAATTACACCCGTAAAACTGCGGTTTACCGGAAAAACGCCGCATGAAAACAAAAAAGTCCTTTATTTATCGTTATCGATAAATAAAGGACAGAATTTACATTATAACTCTGCGGTGCCACCTTAATTGTCTGAAAATCAGACCGCTCTTACGAAAATGCTAACACATTCTCTGCCGTTAACGCCGGCATCACGTCATCAGATACTAAGCATACAAATGCTTTTCCCTTAGCCCTCAGCGGTCCATTTACCATACTGCATTTCCGCAGGGTTCTCAGCATCCCCTGCTCTCTGTGGGTGCATATTATGATTTTATCTCCGCATCACTGGTTTTAAAATTATTATGATGTTATTATAACTCAATGCAAACGCTTTGTCAAGAGGTTTTTTAAAATTTTTTCATAAATATAAAAAATAAAGAAAAAGCTGTTTTATAGTTAATTTTTTTAATTATCGCAAATTCGATGGATTATTTCTGTAGGGGCCGACCATTGGTCGCCCGC
>DJFA01000058.1:0-6384 GCA_002431975.1 Ruminococcus sp. UBA5884 | reverse complement strand
ATTCCGGTGAATCCAACGGGCGAACTTAAGGAAGCCCCTACAAAATTATAAAAAAAAACAATATTTTTAATTATAAAATTTTGTCGTCGAATTAGCGTTAATTATCGCCCCGATTTATTTTTCATATCATTCTGAATATTATGAATAATCTTATCAACAGGATTTTTTACTTCTTTTTGTTTTATTGCCATAAAAAGCTTTTTACAGTCACACTTATTATCAGGGAGTTTTTTAAGATTTTTTTCAAGCTCTGAAAGTCTTATGCCGACTGAATCAGGAAATTTTATATTATCACTTGTAAACACTACAAATGAATATACAGGTACATTTTTATATCCGGCTTTTGTAAGATGATACTGAATATTCTTCACATGAGTTTCATTCTGCAAAGCCGGATTATACATTGTATATCTGTTTTTTCCGACTATATGCACAAGCTGTCTGCCTGTTCCGGAAAGTTCTCCGGAAATATTCTTGGTTTCAATGACTGCCGCACCGAATTTTCCGAAAAGAATATGGTCAATTTCGCAAGTGCCGTCATAAAGAGGAAGAAAAATATTAGTCATCATAAGACAGTTATGTTTCTTTGCAAATTTTCTTAAAACTGCATTGGTTTTTTCCTCTCCCTCAGCACCTATCTGTTTTTTTCTGAAATAAGGAAGCTCCTGAATTTTTATAAGTATTGCAGCAAGGAGAATAACTGCCGCTGCTGCAATAAAAATTATCTCTCCCATAGTTTTAAAATCTCCTAAAAAAGCGATGATGTTTTTCTGTACATGAAATCTGAAATTTTCTGTGAAGTGTCAGGGTCTTCAACAGGTGCAGGCTGAAAATTATTTGTATTTCCCGTAAATACATAGAAAGGAATTATATTTTCCTGATTTGATACTATCTGTTTTGTATCCCTGTTGAATTTAAATGTTTCCTGATATACGACTGTTCTGTTTTCAGGGGAACGGTTTCCTCCGAAACAGAAATTTCCTATTGAATACACTATATGTACATTATTATATGTTTCAAGCGGCTGAAGAACATGAGGGTGTCCTCCTACTATAAGGTCAGCTCCTGCATCAGCCATTTTATGACAGGCTTCTTTTTTCCATGTTTCCTCGGTATGAACAGCTTCTTCTCCGCCATGAAAGAATACTATCTGTATATCAGTTGAATTATTTAAATTTTCAATACGCTGAATAATTTTTTCGGTATCCCAGTCACCCCATATTGTATCGCATACAAGACCGATTTTAACGCCATCCTTTTCAAGGATAACATCTTTTTCAGAATTGCCCCATTTAAGACAGCCTGTTTCTTCTATTGCATCAATTGTATCCTTCATACCCTGTTCGCCGTAATCCTCTGTATGATTGTTTGCAACTGAAACGACCTCAATATTTCCGGCTGGAAAAATTTCAGCGTTTTTGGTCGGTGAACGAAACCAGAATGCAGGCGTATAGCCTTTTTCACGTTCGGAAAGTGCTGAATCAGTGAATACATTCTCACAGTTTGCGATTGTAAAATCATCATCACATACATATGGATATGTTTTTTCAAAAAAATATTCAGCCGGATAATTTTCTGCATACCAGTTGAAACTGCCTTCATAGTCCTGCCCCATCTGTGTTGCAAGAGTGCAGTCACCGAGAAATGACAGTTTTATTTCAGTTATCGGATTATATTCTTCAGTTGTTTCGCAAACTGTTTCCGTTTCGGAAATTTCAGTTTCATAAAAAACAGCTGAATTATCTATCTCAGAACAGCCTGACAGCATAGCGGCAGAAAATAATAAAACAATATGCTTAAAAATTTTCAATTAATAAAAGACCTCCGGAAAATTATTATATTAATGCACATTCAATGGATTAATTTCTGTATGGGCGAACTGGTTCGCCCGTTATGGTTCAGCAGAAACAATTCATCAGATTTGTATTGATATAACGCAAATTTAATGGATTGTTTATGTAGGGGCGACCATTGGTCGCCCGTTAGGGTATGCTGTAAATCTGGCGGGCGAACACAGTTCGCCCCTACAGAATAAAAGAAAAATTCACTGTTTTGAATTTGCGTTGGCATTTTGCCATAAAAATAATTTTATCATAAAAAGAATATTTTTTCAATACATGACAATAATATTATTGCCGGACAGAAATTTTATCCGGATAAAGAAAGAGGTGTACGGAATGTGGGATAAAATCGCATTGATACTCCTCATAATCGGCGGAGTAAACTGGGGACTGGTAGGTATATTCAGTTTTGACCTCGTAGCATGGGCATTCGGCGGTGCTGCGTCCGTCATAAGCAGAATAATCTATATAATAGTTGCCTTGTCAGCTGTATGGTGCATATCTCTGCTTTTCAGAGATGACAAGGTTTCATCCAGTCACTGACCACAATCTTAAAAGGGGATATTTTTACATCATGCATTTTCGTGCCGTATGCATATGTAAAATATCCCTGTTCTTTTTGCCCTTGAAACTGAATATCATTTATAATGAAAATAAAAGGTCAGAAGGAGTGGTTAAGCTGAATAATTTTGATGATGCTTCAAAAAAGTATAAGGACGAAATTATAAAGCTCTATAAAAATCAGAACAGTGATTATGATATGGAGTCTTATATGTCCATGTTTCCGGAAGCAGTTCCCGAACCTTCCGCAGAAGAACTTGAAAATAATTCCGAGGAAATAGCTGAAACCTCATTCCCTCAGGTTATGCCGCCGGCTGTTGCAGAACAGTCACCGGTCTATAATGAAAATCTTGAAAACAATATGGGAACAGGTTTTCTCCGTGTTGAGGCAACCTCTGCTGACCGTGCATATCCGGCGGAAAATGCACTGGTTATAATTACTGAAATAAAAAACGGAAGGGAAAATATCCTCTATATTTTTGAAACGGATAAAAATGGTTCTTCTCCGATAGCTGAACTTCCTGCACCGGTTTTCAGCGGCGGCGAAATATCAGACAAAAAACCTTTTTCATATTATAATGTTCTTGTATATGCCAAAGGATTTTATGAAGTCCAGAATAAAAATGTCGCTGTTTTCAACGGCATAACTTCAATACTGCCGGTAAATCTCATTCCTGTTCCGGCATATACAGAGGAAAAACGCACTGTTTCATTCTATGGACAGGAAACAGATTTATAAAAAAGGAGGTTCGATGATATATGCCGGGAATACCTTATATACCTGAACAGATAACTGTTCATATGGGAAGTCCTGATTCAGATGCGGAAAATATAACTGTTGATTTTCCGTATTATATAAAAAATGTTGCCTCAAGTGAAATATATCCTACATGGCCTGAAAGTTCCCTGAGAGCCAATATATATGTCATTATTACATATGCTCTCAACCGTATCTATACAGAATGGTACCGTGCAAGAGGCTATGATTTTGATATAACAAGCACTACACAGTTCGACCAGGCTTTTGTCCAGAACAGGGATATATTTGAAAATATATCACAGATAGTTGATGAGATATTCAATGACTATGTAAGAAAACAAGGAAGCATTGAGCCATATTTCACATCATTCTGCAACGGTACTACAGTTACCTGTTCAGGACTCTCGCAATGGGGTACTGTTGAGCTTGCAAACAGAGGTTATACACCTTATGAAATACTTAAAAACTATTACGGAAATGATATTGAAATAGTAAGAAATGCAGAAGTAAGAACCAATACCCCCTCATATCCTGAAATAATCCTCAATCTTGGTATGTCAGGAAATGATGTCAGGACAATTCAGGTTCAGCTTAACAGAATTTCAAGAAATTATCCTGCAATACCCAAAATTGAAAGCCCTGACGGAACTTTCGGAGTCCAGACAGAAGAAGCTGTAAAGGTTTTTCAGAGTATTTTCAATCTCAATGTCACCGGTATGGTTGACAAAGCTACATGGTATAAAATAGCATACATATATATAAGCGTCAAAAGACTTGCAGAACTCAATTCAGAAGGTCTTAGCATTGAAGAAGTTTCAAAACAGTATTCGGAAGAACTGCGTATCGGCATGGACGGCAGTGAAATAAGCAATCTCCAGTATTATCTCGCTGTAGTCGGAGCGTATTATCAAAGCGTTCAGCCTGTTGATATAACAGGATATTTCGGCGAACAGACCGAAGCATCAGTGAAATCATTCCAGAGAGTTTTCGGACTCCCTGAAACAGGCGTTGTTGACAGAAGAACATGGAATGACCTTTACAGGGCATATCTCGGAATAATAGAGAGTATTCCGCTCGGTGAAGGCGATGATGTCGTTCTCTATCCCGGAATTGTGCTTAAAGAGGGCATGACAAATGAATATATAAGAATACTTCAGAATTATCTTTCATATATCCATGAAACATATCCGACAATTCCGGCTGTGAATACAACAGGATATTTCGGCCCTCTCACAAAAAATTCAGTAATGGCTTTCCAGCGTCAGTTCGGACTCAATCCGAATGGCCTTGTAAATGCAAATACATGGAATGAAATCGCAAATCAGTATTCAGTCCTTAAATATGGTTATGAAAAACAGCCGTATCAGTATCCCGGATATGTGATAACCGGCTGAGAAAGGTGGCAGCATGGCATATAATCAGGCTCAGAGAAAAGCTCATATAAGAGAAATTCAGGGATATCTCTATGGCATATCATACTATAATGAAAAAATACCAAGAATTATCCCTGACGGAATTTTCGGAAAGGAATCCCAGATAGCCGTAAAAGCTTTTCAACAGGAATATTCTCTGCCCATTACGGGAGAAGTCAATAAACCTACATGGGAGAAAATCATTTATATCTATAAAAAGCTTGTAAGGTCAGAACCGGAGGCAATAAGCGTATTTCCCTCAAAATCATACATAATGAAACAGGGTGACAAGGGATATCCGGTTATGGTTTTGCAGGTTATGCTCAGTGCAGTTATGGAAAATTGCAGCAGCTGCGAAAAAATCAATGCAACCGGTTTTTTTGATGCCTCAACTGTCCGTGCCGTAAAATCATTCCAGTCAATGACTCAGAAATCTGAAACAGGAAATGTTGATATTGCAATGTGGAATATCCTTGCAAGAACTTTTAATTATATGATGGCATAAATTCAGCATATTTGCAGAGGAAAACAATTTGACAAAAAAAGCCTTACTCATTAAAGAGCAAGGCTTTTTCATTTATTTATACATCAGAAATCTACTTCTGAACCGTAATATACAGCCTTGAGAAGCTGTGACATTTCAGCCGGAGTAATGCTTCTCGGATTTGAACCTGTGCAGGCATCGCCTACTGCATTTTCAGCAATGGTATCAACCTTTTCAAGGAATTCCTCCTCGATAATACCGAAGTCTTTAAGAGTCTTAGGTATTGAAAGTTCAACGTTATATGCGTCAATCTTTGCACAGAGAGAATTTACAAGAGCCTTGTCTGATTTTCCTTCAAGACCGATAAATCTTGCAATATCAGCATAACGCTTCATAGCTTTCGGACATTTTGAATTATATTTGATTACATATGGCAGATAGATTGCATTTGCACAGCCGTGCGGAATATGACCTGTTGAGAATGCTGCACCTGTCTTATGAGCCATTGAGTGAACTATGCCGAGAAGAGCATTTGAAAATGCCATACCTGCAAGACACTGAGCATAATGCATCTGTTCTCTTGAAGTTTTGTTTCCTTTATATGATGAAGGCAGATAATCGAATACCATTTCAATTGCCTTGAGAGCAAGAGGGTCTGTGAATGGTCCGTTAAGAGTTGAAACATAAGCTTCAATTGCATGGGTAAGAGCGTCCATTCCTGTATGAGCAGTAAGTTTAGGAGGCATTGTTTCAGCAAGTGCCGGGTCAACTATAGCTACATCTGGTGTGATATTGAAGTCAGCAAGAGGATATTTGATACCCTTTGAATAGTCAGTGATTACTGAAAATGCAGTTACTTCAGTAGCAGTTCCTGATGTTGAAGGAATTGCGAGGAATTTTGCTTTCTGACGGAGTTCAGGGAAACTGAATGGTGTGATAAGGTCTTCAAAAGTTGTTTCAGGATATTCATAGAATGCCCACATAGCTTTTGCAGCATCAATAGGAGAACCGCCGCCCATAGCTATAATCCAGTCAGGTTCAAATTCTCTCATAACGGCTGCACCTTTCATGACTGTTTCAACAGACGGGTCAGGTTCAACACCTTCAAAAAGTTTAGTTTCAATACCGGCTTCTGCGAGATATGAATTTACTTTATCGAGAAAGCCAAGTCTTTTCATTGAGCCGCTGCCTATTACAACGATAGCTTTTTTTCCTTTCAGAGTTTTAAGGGTTTCAAGAGCGTTCTGTCCATAATAAATATCTCTTGGCAATGTAAATCTTGACATAAAATTTTACCTCCTGTACATTTTATCAGTGTCATCTGAT
>DJFA01000078.1:11850-18209 GCA_002431975.1 Ruminococcus sp. UBA5884 | reverse complement strand
CCTACAGGATTCTGAGTTGCTATTACCATGAAAGGCTGCGGCAGAACTCTTGTAACTCCGTCAACTGTTATTTTTCCCTCAGCCATTACCTCAAGCAGAGCAGACTGTGTTTTGCTTGATGTACGGTTGATTTCATCAGCAAGAAAGAGATTGCACATGATTACTCCGGGTTTATAGTCAAATTTTCCGGTAGTCTTGTTATAGATTGTAAAACCGGTTACATCTGTCGGCAGAACATCAGGAGTGAACTGCATTCTGTTGTGCTTCAAGTCAAGAGCCTTTGCAAATGCAAGGGCAATAGTAGTTTTTCCGACTCCGGGGATATCATCTATCAGTATATGACCTTTTGAAAGTATTGCCAGAAGTACTTTTATAATGATATCGTCCTTGCCGATAACAGCTTTCTGTACTTCACTGATAACTGATTTTACCGTTCTGAGAGTTTCTGATTTAGTCATTGCTGTTTCCATTTCCTGCACGTCCTTTTTATATATTTATTTAACACAAATCCGACGACGAAATTTTACGATTGAAAGCACAAGATTTTCCATACATTTTGTAGGGGCGACCATTGGTCGCCCGTTGCAGTTTACTGGAATTTTGAACGGGCGACCAATAGTCGCCCCTACATAAAAAATCCGTCGAATTGGCGTTTATTTATGAATCCGGACTTATGCGGACTCATGCAGATTTATCCTTGTTAAAAAAGCCGAATCTGCGATACCTATATTATTATATCATTACAAAACCGTAAATTCAATAACAATTCAATAACAAAATTGCACAAAAAACGCATATAAGGGAACAATCCGTCAGCAATAATTTTTTTGTAAAAATACTTGACAAAATGAGGGCTTGTATGCTAAAATAATATTGCCGCATGTGGTCGGGTCGTAAAGAGTTTTTTTCAAAGCCTCCGAATCACAGCGAGTTTTTTATGAAAAGGCAGGTGCCGCAGAATGTACGCAATTATTGAAACAGGCGGTAAACAGTATCAGGTAAATGAAGGCGATGTTGTTTTTATCGAAAAGCTTAACGCTGAAGCTGATGAAGCTGTTACATTTGATAAAGTTATCGCTGTAAGTTCAGACAACGGTCTTAAAATAGGTGCTCCATATGTTGATGGTGCAGCTGTTGAAGCTAAGGTTGTAAAGAACGGCAAGTCAAAGAAGGTTACTGTTTTCACTTACAAGCCTAAAAAAGGCGAAAAGAGAAAAATGGGTCACAGACAGCCGTATACTCAGGTTAAAATCGAAGCTATCAAGGCTTAATCCATGATTAAAGCTGAGTTTTTTCTCAAAAACAGCAGATTTTCAGGTTTCAGGATAAGCGGTCATTCAGGCTACAGCGATGAGGGAAGCGATATCGTATGTGCTTCTGTATCATCTGCTGCAATGCTTACCGCAAATATGATAACTGATGATTTCAGAATTGATGCTTCAGTTTCGGCTGAAAACAATATTCTGGAGCTTAAAACAAAAAATATTCCTGATGATTCGCCGGCTTACCGGATAATAAATGCCCTGTACAGCCATCTTGATTTCATAGAACAGGAATATGGTGATTTTATCACTGTAAGAATTATCGACAATACGGAGGTGTAATATATAATGATTAAAATCAGTATGCAGTTCTTCGCTCATAAAAAGGGTGTTAGTTCAACAAAGAACGGCCGTGATTCAGAATCAAAAAGACTTGGTGTAAAGAGAGCAGACGGTCAGTTCGTTCTTGCTGGAAATATCCTCGTTCGTCAGCGTGGTACACATATCCATCCGGGTGAAGGTGTAGGTATCGGTTCTGATGATACACTTTTTGCAAAAGTAAACGGCAAGGTTAAATTTGAACGCATGGGTCGTGACCGTAAAAAGGTAAGCGTATACCCTGTTCAGTAAGAAACAGCTTTTTTAAGCTATAGATTTTTTCAGTAAAAGTAATCCCGAGCATATTGCTTGGGATTTTGCTTTATAAAAATTTGATGGAGATTTAAATATGTTTGTAGATAAAGCCAGAATTAAAGTTAAAGCCGGTGACGGCGGTGATGGTGCGGTTTCCTTCCATCGTGAAAAATATGTAGCTGCCGGCGGCCCTGACGGCGGTGACGGCGGAAAAGGCGGAGATGTAATATTTATAGCTGACGACAATATGTCAACGCTTATCGACTTCAAATATAAAAAGAAATATCTCGCTTCAAAGGGTCAGAACGGCGGTGCAAAAAGATGCAGCGGAAAAAATGCTGAAAATCTTATTGTAAAAGTTCCGAGAGGCACTGTTGTAAAAGATGCCGGAACAGGCAGAATTATCGCCGACCTTTCATCAGATGAACCTAAAATCATTGCAAAGGGCGGCAGAGGCGGAAAAGGCAACTCCAATTTTGCCACATCAACAAGACAGATTCCTAAATTCGCAAAGCCGGGCTATCCGGGTCAGGAATTTGATGTGATTTTAGAGCTTAAACTCCTTGCTGATGTAGGACTTGTAGGATTTCCTAATGTAGGAAAATCAACTCTTATATCAGTAGTAAGTGCTGCAAAGCCTAAAATCGCCAACTATCATTTCACAACTCTTACACCTGTCCTCGGAGTAGTCAGGACTGCGGCTGAAAAATCCTTTGTAATGGCGGATATTCCGGGACTTATAGAGGGTGCAAGCGATGGTGCGGGTCTTGGACATGAATTTTTAAGACACGTTGAAAGATGCCGTCTTATCGTCCATGTTCTCGATGTTTCAGGAATTGAGGGAAGAAATCCGGCTGAGGACTTTGAAAAGATAAACAGGGAACTCAGTAATTTTTCCGAATATCTCGCAGAATGCCCGCAGATAGTCGCAGGAAACAAATGTGATATTGCATCTCCTGAACAGATTGCGGAAATAAAAAGCTTTATCGAAAGTAAAGGACTCCAGTTCTTTGAGATATCAGCAGCAGCCGCAAAGGGTACTTCAGAGCTTATAAATGCAGTATCTGCAAAACTTGATACTCTCCCTCCTGTCAGGGAATTTCAGCCTGATGAATTTATTGAGCCGCAGCAGAATGTATCTGACCGCAGCTTTGAAATAGAAATTGATGAATATGGAGTATACTGTGTCAGTGCGGACTGGCTCGAACCGATTATGCGTACTGTTGATATGGACGATTATTCATCGCTCCAGTACTTCCAGAAAGTTTTAAGAACCAGCGGAATTATTGACAGACTTGAGGAAATGAATATCAATGAAGGCGATACTGTAAGCATAATGGGCTGGGAATTTGATTATCTGACATAATTTTAAGTTTACTATAAATTCAGCAAACTACGTTTGCTCAAACTTTTATTCCCGCCATTACTCGTTGATAATATTTTACAAACGGGCGGATATTTTTGTAGGGGCGACCACCTATCGCCCGCTTGAAATTCCGATGAATCTAACGGGCGACCAATGGTCGCCCCTACAGAAATAATTCATCGAATTTGCACTAATTACAACATTTTATAAACACATTTTCTGCCTTTATAGAAACAAGGTGACAATATGACTGAAAAAGAAGCAGCCCAGTACAGTCCGCTTACTCTTGCATATCTCGGTGATGCAGTATATGAACAGCTTGTGCGTGAACGACTTGTTATTGAAAGCAACAGAAGCACAGGAGAACTGCATAAAATGTCAACTCTGCGTGTATGTGCTTCGTTCCAGTCAGCAGCTGTAAACGAAATACTGCCTCTCCTTACAGAAAAAGAACTGTCTGTATTCAAAAGAGGCAGAAATGCTACCGGAAATACAGTTCCAAAACATACAAGTGTTGCGGATTACAGACGTGCAACTGCTCTGGAATGTCTTTTCGGATATCTGCATCTTACCGGAAACAATCAGAGAATAAGCGAACTTTTTGATACAATCTGGAAAATCAAAATTTGAGGTGAATCAGAATGTCAGGACATTCAAAATGGAATAATATCAAAAGAAAAAAAGAAGCTACCGATGCCGCAAAAGGCAAAATATTTACTAAAATCGGACGTGAAATTACTGTATGCGTAAAGGAAAGCGGTGCAGACCCTGCAAGCAATTCAAAACTCCGTGACCTTATCGCAAAGGCTAAAGCAAACAACGTTCCTAATGACAATATTGAAAGAGTCATTAAAAAAGCTGCCGGTGACGGCGACAAGAACAATTATGAAAATATGACATATGAAGGATACGGCCCTAACGGTGTTGCAGTTATCGTTGAATGCCTTACGGACAATAAAAACCGTACAGCCGGCGATATAAGACACTATTTTGACAAGTTCGGCGGAAATCTCGGAACTCAGGGCTGTGTTTCATTCATGTTTTCTGAAAAAGGTCTTGTTGTCATAGAAAATACCGGTCTTGATGAAGATACCGTCATGGAGGAATGTTTTGAAATGGGTGCTGACGACTTTGCAGTACTCGATGATGTAATTGAAATAGAATGTGCCCCTTCAGATGTTCACAATGTAAGAGAAGGTCTTGCTGCAAAAGGTTATAACGTAATTTCAGCGGAAGCTGTTCAAATTCCTGCAACATATACAACTCTTACAGATGAGGAACATATCAAAAAAATGAATCTCCTTCTTGAAGCTCTTGAGGATAATGATGATGTACAGAATGTATATCACAACTGGGAAATGACTGAATGATAAAATCAAGTCCGGCAATGAATATCATCAAAAAGCCGGACTCTTGTTTTTTTCGGCAAATCATCATATTTTTTGCGTTAATGGTTTGATTATACATACACATTGGTTATTGACATTTTTATGTTGATATAATATAATATTACTGGTAAATCATGATATATTACGGAGGAATAAATTCAATGAAAAACGAAAAAAGTTCAAAGCATATTGTTGTGCTTATAATCGGAATAATACTGTTTCTTGCACTTATGATGGTACAGTCAAGAATATCAGCAATGAATGCACAGGCTGCTGCTTCAGGAACTGCATCAAATACCGGAATTATGGGAAGCCTTAACGGTGTTATTGCTCAGATTCAGGTACTTATCTCATCATTTCTGGTAATCTACTGCAAAAAGGGCGGATATATCGCCTCAACTATACTCAACCTCATAAATGCCGCTTATACGCTTGTATTCGCAGTAATTATTGCCGGTTCTACTGCTGCTGTTCCGGGAATTGTTGTTCCGATAATTTCAGTAGTAACAATCACCATAATATATGTATATTCACTTAAAATCTCAAAGGCAAACGGCGAACTCATGGAAACTAACCGCACTCTTACAGAAACCAACAGAGTTATGCGTGAAAAAGATGAAAAGCTTACATATCTTGCATATTACGATGTACTTACAGGTCTTGCAAACAGACAGCTCTTTATAGACCATATGGATGAAATGATTGAAGAGGATAAAAACACTCCTTTCTCAGTAATTTTCTTTGATATCGATGATTTCAAGAAGATAAATGATTCATACGGTCATAATACAGGAGATATAATGCTTACAACATACGCCGACAGACTCAAACTTTTCTGCGGAAAATCAAACTTTGTCGGCAAACTCGGCGGAGATGAATTTGCTGTTATAGTAAAGGGAAATATGAGCGAGGCTTCAATAGTAAACTATATTGAAAGACTCCGTGCCGCTGTATGCGAACCTGTTCAGGCAAACGGCGTTGTACTCCAGACTACAATGAGCTTTGGCGTTGCAGTTTATCCGAATGACGGAATAAATTCAGAAGATATCCTTAAAAGTACTGATATTGCGGTATTCAACGCAAAAGCCAACGGCAAGGACAGAACCTGTTTCTACAGCCAGCAGCAGTTTACACAGAGAAGATAAACTATTTAATGAAAGGATGCTGTTATTTTGACTGAGTTACATAATTTATATGAAACCGCCATGCAGATACTTGAAAAAACTATCAGTATGGGAATGAGTCCGCAGGCTATGGAAAATACCTCTGTATGTGCAATTCTCACTGACAGAGGCAATGTTTATACTGCTCTCAGCGGCAGCAGACTTGAAAACGGCGTGCCTGTAAGAACCTGTTCAGAATATGAGGCAATAACTGCCATGATGATGTCAGGCGAAAACAGAATTATCGGAATTGTTACAATTGCTTTCAAAAACCGTCAGGTAACTATCCCATGTGACAAATGCCGTGAACTGATATGCAGAATAAATTATGACAATATAACCTGTGGTATAATGACTGATGAAAATACTGCTCTTTCCATGCAGATGCTTATAAATCAGAGTGTTGAACAGAAAAGCACATCTGCAAGCGACCAGAATATAAGCTGGCAGACAGATGCGGAATTCTGGGGAAATGATGATTCAGATATACCAATATATCAGGCAGATACAGCCGTAAATAACAATCCTGTTATGATGAACAGCAATC
>DJFA01000078.1:0-11613 GCA_002431975.1 Ruminococcus sp. UBA5884 | reverse complement strand
GACTATGTTCAGCCTGTCCCTCCTTCCACTATACAGAGAAATGCTCCGGCAAGCAGATATAACAATGTAAGCGGAAATATGTATGTTCATTCCTCAATAACTTCACAATACGTACCGCCTGTTCAGACTCTTTCCAAAAATACCGCAAATCAGAACAGCGGCGAATCAGTATATAAACAGAAGCTTAAAGACCTCCTTAAAACTGATTCGGAAATTTTACCGAAAGAACCTGATGAAGAACAGGAAAAAACTCAGCAGCCCGAAGTTGACAGCAAGGAAGCAAAACGACTTGCCAAACGTGATGCAATGTATGAGAAAAAGGCTGCCAAAAAGATTGCTAAAAATGCTAAAAAGGCAGGAAAAAAAGGCTTTTTTGATAATTTTATTTAATGATACCGGAAATCCTTTGATATTCAAAGGGTTTCCTTTTTTATTTTTAATTATACAGACTGCAAAAAAATTTGACAAAATACCAAAAATAATGTAAAATAAATAGTATATGCTACATAACGCAAATTCGATGAATTGTTTATTATGTAGGGGCGACCATTGGTCGCCCGTCTGAAATTCCGATGAATCTAACGGGCGACCGATGGTCGCCCCTACAAAATATAAGGCAAATCCCATATTTTCAATTATAAAATTTTGTTATCGAATTGGCGTTACATTAAAACAGGAGGCTATTTATGAAATTAAGTTTTTCTACTCTCGCCTGTCCTGACGCAAGCTGGACAGACATTTATTCCATGGCAAAAGACCTTCACTTTGATGGAATTGAAATAAGAGGTCTTGGTGAGGATATCTATGCTTTCAATGCTCACCCTTTTAAAGATTCACATATTTCAGAAACTATTGCAAAACTGTCTGAACTTGAACTTTCAATACCATGTTTTTCTTCCGGCTGCTGTCTGAAATACAAAGATGAATATGACAATATCATTTCAGAAATAACTCAGTATACCGTGCTTGCCGAAAAGCTCTCAACTCCATATGTGCGTATACTCGCTGACAGAGAGCCTATGCCTGTTGATGAGGTTGATGATGACTATATCGTTTCAGTACTTAAAAAACTCGCTGAAATCGCTGCTGAACATAATGTTACTCTGCTTGTTGAAACAAACGGTGTATACGCTGATACTGAAAGACTTAAAAAAGTAATTGAAGCCGTTGACAGCGAATATGTTGCTGTTTTATGGGATATACATCACCCTTACAGATATATGCATGAATCTCCTGAAACAACTGTTTCAAATATCGGAAGATATATAAGATTTGTCCATATCAAGGACAGCGTGATGAATGCTGACGGCTCTGTTACATATAAAATCATGGGTGAAGGTGACCTCCCTGTAAGAGATATGATGAATGCACTCAATAAAATCGCATATAACGGCTATCTGTCGCTTGAATGGGTAAAACGCTGGGCTGGAGAACTCAGCGATGCGGGTATAGTTTTCCCTCAGTTTGCCGACTATATGAACGAATACAGAAAAAAACATAAACATCAGCTTCAGGATAATAACCAGAAAACCGGAAAATATGTATGGCCTAAGGAAAGACTTATAAACTATACATTTCCTCAGGTTCTTGACAGGATATGTGAGGAATTTCCTGAACAGTATGCTTTCAGATATACAGAACTTGACTATACAAGAACATATCCGCAGTTTCGAGATGATGTTGACAATTTTGCAAGAGCTCTTATTGCAATGGGTGTAAAAAAAGGCGACCATGTAGCTATCTGGGCAACAAATGTTCCTCAGTGGTATATAACATTCTGGGCAACAACAAAAATCGGTGCTGTTCTTGTTACTGTGAATACTGCATATAAGGTTCATGAAGCTGAATATCTGCTCCGCCAGTCTGATACTCATACTCTTGTAATGATTGACGGATACAAGGATTCTGACTATATAAGCATTATAAATGAACTCTGTCCGGAACTCAAAACCTGTGAGCCTGGAAAACTCAGTTCAAAGCGTCTGCCTTTCCTTAAAAATATCATCACTACCGAAAGCAAACAGC
Source organism: Ruminococcus sp. UBA5884 (assembly GCA_002431975.1). GTDB lineage: Bacteria > Bacillota > Clostridia > Oscillospirales > Ruminococcaceae > UBA5884. The sequence goes on along the minus strand of DJFA01000078.1, from coordinate 9,588 downwards.
CGGGCTGCTTTACATGGGAGGATACAAAGAAACTTGCTGAATCAGTTTCAATAAATGAAGTTTTAAGACGTGCTGAAAATGTTGACAAGAATGATGTCTGCAATATGCAGTATACTTCAGGTACTACAGGATTCCCCAAGGGAGTCATGCTTACTCACTACAACGTTGTAAACAACGGAAAAGCTATCGGCGACTGCATGGACCTTTCAACTGCTGACAGAATGATGATTCATGTTCCTATGTTCCACTGTTTCGGAATGGTTCTCGCTATGACTGCATCAATGACTCATGGAACTACCATGTCCCCTATCACTGCATTCTCTCCGAGAAAATCTCTTGACTGCATCAATAAGGAAAAAATAACCTGTTTCCATGGCGTTCCTACAATGTTTATCGCTATGCTTGAACACCCTGATTTTGAAAAGACTGATTTCTCATATATGCGTACCGGAATTATGGCTGGTTCTCCTTGTCCTGTAAAGGTTATGCAGGACGTAGTTGATAAAATGCATATGCCTGAAATCTGCATAACATATGGTCAGACCGAGGCTTCTCCGGCTACCACAATGAGCAAGACAACTGACTCACTTGAAACCCGTGTAAATACTGTAGGCGGCCCTATATTCGCTGTTGAATGCAAAATAGTTGACCCTGAAACAAATCAGGAGCTTCCTGACAATACTGACGGCGAATTTGTTGCAAGAGGATACAATATCATGAAAGGCTACTATAAAATGCCTGAGGCTACTGCTTCCGCTATTGATAAGGACGGCTGGCTTCATACAGGCGACCTTGCAAGACGCACAAGTGACGGAAACTATAAAATTACCGGCCGTATCAAGGATATGATTATCAGAGGCGGCGAAAATATCTATCCTAAGGAAATTGAAGAATTTATATACACTCATCCAAAGGTAAAAGATGTTCAGGTAATAGGTGTTCCTGACAAACAGTACGGCGAGGAAATTATGGCTTGCGTGGTTCTCAAGGAAAATGAAACCATGACCGTTGATGAACTCAGAGAATATATCGTTTCACATATCGCAAAGCATAAAGTTCCTAAATATATCGATTTTGTTGACGGATTCCCTATGAATGCCGCAGGTAAAATACTTAAATATAAAATGCGTGAAGATGCTGTTGAAAAACTTAATCTTCAGGACGCAAGCAAAATTGTTACTGCTTAAAAAAATTTATCCGGTCTTTGAAAAAAAGACCGGATTTTTTTAAAATAATGCTAATTCGATAAATTGTTTTTGTAGGGGCGAACTGTGTTCGCCCGCCTGAAATTCCGGTAAACCTGACGGGCGAACACAGTTGCCCCTACATAATATTAAAAATTTCTTGTTTTCAATCATAAAATTTCATTGTCGAATTTATGTTGCTATACAAAAAAATACACCGTCTGAAAGTTATTCAAACGGTGTAAAACGGGGATTTATAAGCTGGTCTGAGTGACGGGACTTGAACCCACGGCCTCTACCACCCCAAGGTAGCGCGCTACCACCTGCGCCACACCCAGACATTCAACGATAAATATTATAGCACAGAATTGATTAAAAGTCAATAGATAAAAAACAGGTCAATGCAGATTTTTTTTGCACTGACCTGAAATATTTTTATCAGCCTTTAGCCTGTTTATTTTTACAGCAATTTACATATTTTTTGCCGCTGCCGCATGGGCACATATCATTGTCAAGAACCGGTTTATTATTTCTGTAAACATCAGTTTTGACTGTAACAGTCGGAGCAGCCGGACGGCGAGGCGGTACAGGAGGTCTGCGACGCTGACCTGACGGCATATCAGGTTTAAGCAGCTGTTCACGCTGAGGCATATTATTCTTTGCAATCTTTACTGTACAGAGCATACGGACAGTATTTTCCTGAATTGAGGCAATCATTTCATCGAACATTTCAAAGCCTTCATATCTGTATTCAACAACAGGATTTCTCTGACCATAAGCACGCAGACCGATACCTTTTTTAAGTTCGTCCATATCGTCAATATGGTTAGTCCATTTGCTGTCAACGATTTTGAGGAGAATAACTCTTTCAAGTTCACGCAGGATATCAGCACCGACTTCTTTTTCCTTTGCTTCATAAGCGTCAAGGACACGTTTTGTGAACATATCAATAATATCCTTTTTAGAAACCTTTTCAAGTTTTTCCTCATCGTAGATACTTGTTTCCTTTTCGTCTGAATCTTCAGATTTTTCAGGAAGTTTATCCTTATAGTATTCCTTGAAATCATCCTCTGTTGCAGCCCATGGAATAAGGCGTTCCCTGAGTCCGCTGAGGTTCCATTCTTCTTTATTTTCGTCATCAACGAGATAAGTATTTACATTACGTTCAATAACGTCTTTCATCATCTTGATGATATATTCGTGGAGGTCTTCACCGTTAAGAACCTTAGCTCTCTGTTCGTAAATAGTTTCACGCTGTTTACTCATAACGTCATCATAGTTGAGGACATTCTTTCTTATGCTGAAGTTTCTGGCTTCAACCTTCTTCTGAGAGGATTCAATAATTTTTGTAAGCATTTTGCTTTCGATAGGCATATTTTCCTCAACGTTAAGAGTTTTCATCATATTTTCGAGGCGGTCACCCGCAAATATACGCATAAGGTCATCTTCAACGGAGAGGAAGAAGCGGCTTTCACCGCAGTCACCCTGACGGCCTGAACGGCCTCTGAGCTGGTTATCGATACGTCTTGATTCATGGCGTTCAGTACCGATTATGAAAAGGCCTCCGGCTTCTCTTACAGCGACAGCTTTTTCCTTTACTTCCTTGTCATATTTATCATAAAGCTGCTGATAAACCTTTCTTGCAGCGAGGATATCGGGGTCAGATGTTTCAGCAAAGCCTGTAGCATCAACAATCATCTGTTCGTCATAGCCTTTTTTGCGGAGTTCAGCCTTTGCAGCAAATTCAGCGTTACCGCCGAGAATGATATCAGTACCACGTCCTGCCATATTTGTAGCAATTGTAACAGCACCGAGTTTACCAGCCTGAGCAACGATTTCAGCTTCACGTTCATGCTGTTTTGCGTTGAGGACATTATGTTTTATGCCTCTTGCCTTGAGCATTCTTGAAAGGACTTCAGATTTTTCGATTGATATAGTACCAACGAGTACCGGCTGACCTTTTTTGTTACATTCGATAATCTGGTCGATAACGGCTTCGAACTTGCCTTTTTCGGTTCTGTAAATCTGGTCAGGGTGGTCAATTCTCTGAACAGGTTTATTTGTCGGAACAGCGATAACATCGAGTTTATAAATTTCTCTGAATTCGTCTTCTTCTGTAAGGGCAGTACCTGTCATACCGGAAAGTTTTTTATAGAGTCTGAAATAGTTCTGGAAAGTGATAGTAGCAAGAGTTTTTGATTCATGAGCGACTTTTACGCCTTCTTTAGCTTCGATAGCCTGATGCAGACCGTCATTGAAACGTCTGCCCTGCATAAGACGGCCTGTAAATTCGTCAACGATAACAACTTCATCTTCGCCCTTATCATTTTTTGTAACGACATAATCGATATCACGTTTCATAATGCCGTTGGCTTTGATAGCCTGATTGATATGGTGGAGGAGAGTCATATTGTCAGCGTCCATAAGGTTTATGACATTAAAAGCCTTTTCAGCCTTTTTGATACCCTGACGGGTAATAGTGGCAGTTTTAGCCTTTTCGTCGATTATGTAATCGCAGTCGTCCATAATATCTTCCTGATTGGCTTTATCATCTATTTCAACAACAGTTTTTGAAGTAAGTTTTTTAGCGAATTTGTCAACAATCTGATAAAGTTCAGTAGACTTGTCGCCTCTGCCGGAGATGATAAGAGGAGTTCTTGCCTCATCGATAAGGATTGAGTCAACTTCATCGACAATGGCGAAATTAGGAGCTCTCTGAACCATATCCTTTTTATAGATTACCATATTGTCACGCAGATAGTCAAATCCGAGTTCATTATTTGTAGCATATGTGATATCCGCATTATAGGCAGCACGTCTTTCATCATTTGTAAGACCATGGAGGATAACGCCTATTGTAAGACCGAGGTAGCGGTAAACCTTACCCATTTCCTCAGCCTGATATTTTGCGAGGTAATCATTTACAGTAACTACATGAACGCCTTTTCCGGAAAGAGCGTTGAGGTATGAAGCGAGGCAGGCAACGAGAGTTTTACCTTCACCTGTTTTCATTTCAGCGATACGACCCTGATGGAGAACGATAGCACCGATTATCTGCACCGGAAAAGGTTTTTTGCCGAGAACACGGAAAGCGGCTTCACGGCAGGTTGCAAGAGCTTCCGGCAGTATATCGTCAAGAGTTTCGCCTTCAGCGAGCCTGTTTTTAAATTCCTGAGTTTTTGCTTTGAGTTCAGTCTCAGAAAGGTTGGAATATTCAGTTTCGAGGTCAAGAACCTGTTGTTTTATCGGTTCGATTCTTGCAAGCTCTCTTTTGCTGTAATTTCCGAATATAGTATCTAAAAAGCCCATTTAATTAGTCCACCTTAATAAATTTTTTTATTGTCATTTATAATTATAACAAAATCAGACAATTCTGTCAACAAGTGCAGATGAACAGAATGAGTTCATCGTGCAGTTTTTGCAGTCAGGATTTCTTGCTCTGCAAATATCCCTGCCGAAAAGGACGAGTCTGTGGCAGAAATCAGAGGAACGCTGCGGAGGGATAAGAGGGATAAGTTCCTTTTCAACCTTTACGGGATTTTCAGAGGAAACGAGTCCGAGTCTGTTTGTAATCCTGATACAGTGAGTATCTGCGACTATTGCAGGGAGTCTGAATATATCGCCTCTTATGAGGTTAGCAGATTTTCTGCCGACTCCGGGGAGTTTCAGCAAATCGTTCATATCAGACGGGATTTTTCCGTTGAAATTGTTTATCAGCATACGGGCAGCATCTCTGATATTTGAAGCCTTTGCTCTGAAAAATCCGCAAGGTTTTATGATATTTTCGAGTTCAGTGATATCTGCACAGGCGAAATCCTGCAAATCGTCATATTTTCTGAAAAGCTCTTTTGTCACGATATTCACTCTTGCATCTGTACACTGAGCTGACAGACGCACGGCAAAAAGCAGCTGATACGGCTTTTTCCTGTCATAGACAAGTGAGCATTCAGCTTTGGGATAGAGTATTTGAAGGCAGTCACACACCCGCAGAGCAAGCTCTTTTTTCGTCAATAATCGCCAGCTCCTTTCTCAGACGGTCATAAGCCTGAATGAGTACTATTCTGTCCTGAGGATAGTTAAGCAGCTTTATCGCTTCATTATATGGTACAAGCCAGTACTGTGATATTTCCTGTTCCTGAATGACAGGATTTGAATTTTCAGAAAATTCAGCAAGAAAATAGACGCAGCGTTTTTTGATAGTTCCGTTTAATGTATAGCGGTATTCTGAACGGAAATTCTGTTTAAGAAAGAGCTTGAGAGCAGTTTCTTCAAATATTTCCCTGACCGCAGTCTGTTTTTCCATTTCGCCGAGTTCGACATGACCTTTAGGGAAACCGATATGTTTGCTGTCAGCGTTTTCAACGAGAAGAAAATAAGGGATTTTGCCTTTGAGAGTGTATATAACGCCGCCGCAGGTTTTTTCATAAAGGCAGATATAATCTGTTTCAGTAATTTTTTCCTGAAACGAGAGAGCGTTGGCAATATAAGGCTCATAAAATTCGCAGTCTGAAGGAGCAGCCACGAGTTTTAATTTTCCGGTTATTCTGTTGATGGCGACAGCGATAACGATACCTGAAAATGAGTCAGGAACTTCGGCATTACTTAAAACATAGACATGGTCAGAGGAAAAACCTCTCATATTTCCGTACTGAACCATGCAGAATGAGTTTCCGGAGCGATGCTGACGGGAACCTTTTTTTCTGTCGATAGTGATTTCAGCCTCTATGCCGAGCAGAGGCAGATATTTCTGTTTTGAAAAATCAACCATATATAAATTATCCTCCGCAAAGAATTGTATATTTTATATTATATCATTTTTATATAAGATAATCAAGCAATTTCAAAAAATTCGTTGTGAAATCCGGTCAGGCATTTTCGTACCTGACCGTGATTACATATTGCGGCAGGTGGTTATCTTAACTATTCACCAAAAGATATGCCGATTTGTTTTGCAGTAATTACGAGTTCATCATCAGGCTTTACAAATTTTGTAAGACCTGCAATATCGCTGAGTTTGTTTGAAGTCACCTTGCCGTTTACCATTGCAACAGTTCTGCCATAGCGTTCTTCCTTGATAAGCTGAGCGGCATGAACTCCGAATTTGGTAGCAAGGATTCTGTCATAGGCACTCGGGCTTCCTCCCCTGAGCATATGACCCGGAACGCAGACTCTTGCATCAATGCCTGTTTTTGCCTGTATCTGGGCAGCAATTCTTGAAGTAGCAGTAATTATTCCGGCTTCCTGACGTTTTAAGGCACGTTCTTTTTTCTTCATGGCAGCTTCCTGTTTATCGAAAACGCCTTCTGCAACAGCGATTATTGAGAAATTCTTGCCTGATTCAGCACGTTTGCAAACAGCACTGCATACTGAATCTATATCGTAAGGGATTTCAGGGATAAGGATTATATCAGCACCGCCGGCGATACCTGCATTGAGAGTAAGCCAGCCGGCTTTGTTGCCCATTATTTCGCAGACCATAATTCTTGAATGGCTTGCAGCGGTTGTATGGAGTCTGTCTATTGCATCGGTTGCAATGTCAACAGCGGTATGGAATCCGAAAGTAACATCAGTTCCATAGATATCGTTATCAATGGTTTTCGGCAGACCGATTACATTAAGTCCCTCCCCTGCCAGCAGTTTGGAGGTTTTATGAGTACCGTTTCCTCCGAGAGTGAGCAGAACATCGAGTTTCTGTTTTTTATATGTTTCCTTCATATTCTTGACTTTATCGATATTATCCTCACCTATTACAGTCATCATTTTATACGGCTGTCTTTTAGTGCCGAGGATAGTTCCGCCCTGAGTGAGAATGCCTGAAAATTCAGATGGTTTCATATCTCTTGCGAGGTTGTTTATAAGACCGTAGTATCCGTTTGAGATACCGACTATTTCAGTATTTTCCTCACCGAACTGTTCAAAACAGGCTTTTGCGACACCTCTTATAGTAGCATTGAGTCCAGGGCAGTCGCCTCCGCTTGTAAGGATTCCGATACGTCTTTTCATAATGATTACCTCCGATTTTATAATAATTTTCTCTCTGTTTTATTTTTTTCGAGGAATCTTCCGAATTCGTCAGGGGGCATAGGTTTTCCGTAGAAAAATCCCTGAGCGTAGTCGCAGCCTTCCTCATAGAGAATTCTTGCCTGACCGATAGTTTCTATACCCTCAGCAATTGTTTCAATTTTCTTTGATTTGGCAATTTTTATAACAGCGGAAACTATTTCTCTTGCGACAACATCATTTTCAAGATTTATGATAAATGAGCGGTCAAGCTTCAGCAGAGTTATAGGCAGTATCTGGATATAGCTGAGAGAGGAATATCCCGTGCCGAAATCGTCCATAGCAAGACGTATTCCCATACTTCTCAAAGCCTCCATCTGTTTTATTGCCATATCAATATCCTTGAGGGCGAGTGATTCAGTAAGTTCTATTTCGAGCCACTGTGAATCGAGTCCGGTTTTTGCGAGAGTATCAGTAACAGCTTCTTTTACATCTTTCTGATAGAAATCAACTGATGTAAGGTTTATAGAAATTATAATCGGGTCATAGCCCATATCCTGCCAGAGTTTATTCTGACGGCAGGCTTCAAGCATTACATAATCTCCAATCTGAGTTATAAGCTTTGAGGCTTCTGCAATCGGGACAAATTTTCCCGGAGGAACAATAGTTCCGTCAGATTTTCTCCATCTTATAAGAGCCTCCGCACCCATTACCTTGCCGTCTGAAAGATTTATCTTAGGCTGGTAGTGGAGTTCAAACTCATTGTTTACGATAGCGTCAGCAATGGCACGTTCAGTTGAAGTGATATCAATTATTGAGTCATGAATCCTTGAATTATAGGCAACTATTGAATTTCTGTGGTCTTTACCTGACGAAAGAGCAAATTCCGCATGGTCAAGAATTTCAGCAAAATCAGCACCGTCCGCAGGCATCTGTGAATATCCGGCAGAGCATGATATTGACTGACTTGAAAAAATATCCGTAGCAAGGCATGCAATATCGTTCTGAATTTTCTCAATAGTTTTTCTTGGTGAATCGTCATTTGAATATTCATCGCTGTAGTTTCTGATTACAAGGGCGAAATTGTCGCCGCCTATTCTTGCACCGAATCCGCCGAGGGATATGTATTTATACATTACGTGGGCAAAATCACGCAGGAGTCTGTTTCCGTTTGAGTATCCGCAGGTATCGTTTATTATGTGGAACTTGTCGATATCGAGGACTATAACCCAGTATGAATAGTTAAGCGAGCGGCAGCATTCATAAGTTTCCTGACCGGTAAGCATAAGCTTGTTACGGTTATATATTTCAGTAATTTCGTCAATATAGGCGAGTCTTTCAATGCGGAGGTCTTTTTCCTTATCTTTTGTTATATCCATGAAAGCACCGCCTGAAAACTGGTGTCTGCTGTCATATTTTATCATATTCCTGTATCTGTACAGATACCAGTGATATGAGCCGTCACAGGAGCGTATACGCATTTCAGCGGAATGAGTTCTTCCGGAATCGCTGGATTTTCCCTTTACATATGTGTCGAATATCATTTTATCATTGGTATGGACACGATGGCGTATATCGTCATATGAGGGTTTAGCTTCCTTTATGCCGAGCATTTTACGGAGCTGGTCTGAAACGTAAAGGCTTCCGTCAGCGTCAAGCATGATACCGATTTCAGAGAGTTCCATTGATATTAAGTATTTGCTCTGAGATTTTTTGAGTTCATTTTCAGCTTTTTTGATATCTGTGAGGTCAAGACCTATTGAAATAAAGAATTTATTGTTTTTTCCGCTGATAAGGAGTGAAGTATTCCATGAATAAACGTATTCAGTGCTGTCGGAGAGTCTTATTCTGACTTCTCTGCCTGAATTGCTGAGCATATTTTCAGCACGTTGTTTTCCGAATACGGACGTAGGAAAAAGCATTTCAATTATTTCAGGAGCATTCATATTTTCTGTTTTAAGCATTTTTTTTGCATAATCGTTGAGAATGACCGCAGAGCAGTCCTCACGCCATATAACAACGCACGCATTTATGACATTTATCATATTGCTTATCTGATACTTGTTTACTTCAATTTCTTTTTTCATTCTTACAGGAATATAAGCACCCATAGCAATTACTATCATAAGCACGGCTGTATTGTAGATATACAGGAGGTTAAGAGCCTGTGATTTATTGAAATATGCGTATATGAACACTCCTATTGTACAGACAAGAACAATTATTTCAGCAATAATAATTTCTCTGGTTATCTTCAATTTTATGTCCATTCTCCGCAGAAAATATTTAATAGTGTATGATATGCCAGTCTCTGCGGTGAATCTGCATATCATCAGTATTAATTATAACAAATTTCATTTATTGCTGTCAACCAGCTTTTTGAAAAAAGCTGGGCAAAAACTTT